>NZ_CP097751.1:600000-790946 GCF_023585825.1 Candidatus Blochmanniella camponoti | reverse complement strand
CTGATTTTTCTTTTTAGGGGTGTTGGGCAACGTTGTTCCTGCCAATGGAGGCTGTGTTTCTGTCAGATTGAATCGATTTGATTGATCTTGATTTTTCTTGTTAGGGGTGTTGGGCAACGTTGATCCTGCCTATGGAGGCTGTGTTTCTGTCAGTTTGAATCGATTTTATTGATCTTGATTTTTCTTTTTAGGGGTGTTGGGCAACTTTGATCCTGCCAATGGAGGCTGTGTTTCTGTAAGTTTGAATCGATTTGATTGATCTTGATTTTTCTGTTTAGGGGTGTTGGGCAACGTTGATCCTGCCAATTGAGGCTGTGTTTCTGTCAGTTTGAATCGATGTGATTGATCTTGATTTTTCTTTTTAGGGGTGTTTGGCAACGTTGATCCTGCCAATGGAGGCTGTGGTTCTGTCAGTTTGAATCGATTTGATTGATCTTGTATGTTGTTGTTTTTTTCTATTTTCTGGTTAGAGTTGTGAATGAAGGTATTAATTGAATTTTTGTTATTAGCTATTTTAGTAGCGTACTGTTGTTGTTTTTTTATTATATGTTTATATAGCAACAAAGAAACGATCACATGTGCAATGATTGATATTATAACAGCAGATCTAAATTTTTTGTAATATCTATTAAACAAATTTAATAATTATCATCCAAGTTATGTAAGAATATCGTTACGTACTCAAACAGAAGGATTTGTTATCATTCCAATTGAATGTATACCGATGTGATTTAACAAATTCAATACTTTAATTATTTCATCGTATTCTACAGTTTTTGAAGCAGCGATCAGGCACGTTATATTAGGAGCGATGTGTGTTTGATGACTTATTTCTGATGAAATTTGGTCTAAACGCACTTTCTCTACATGTTTATTACTAACAATGAGATTATAAAATCCCATTCCTAAAATTTCAATAGTAATTATAAGTTTTTCATTGTTGATAATATTTGGTATTACTGGACTATTTGGCAGATTTACTTCAAAGCTTTGTATCCATTTAGATGGTATCAACATAAAGATCATTAAAAGAACTAATAATATATCTAAAAACGGTATGATATTAATATCAGACTTAATCGTGTTTCTGATACGCTTTCTCTTCATATTGATTTTCCTTGTTTAACGCAGAATCAATATTAAAAAAAATCTGATGATATAGAATCGTAATAAATTCTTCTATAAAGTTGTTATAATCTTGATCCATATTGTTTATTTGTGCAGTTAAGTAATTAAATGCTATAACCGCTGGAATCGCTACAAACAAGCCAATTGCTGTAGAAATTAATGATTCAGCAATACCTGGTGCAATAATTTGTATATGAATCATCTGAGTGGCAACATTGTTAGTCGTTGTTTTGCCTAATTCTATAAAAACGTGTATAATCCCTAATACGGTTCCAAATAAGCCAAGATATGGACTAATGGATCCGATTGTACCTATTAATGGAATATAATCTTCTAACGATTTTAATTCTATATTTATTGCAGTATGCATATTGTCCAGTGTTCTAGACATCATTGTTTCGGGTGAACAATGTTTTGTTTGATATAACTTAGAAAATTCTTTAAAACCTACATAAAAAATTTGTTCAGCTCCATTTAATTTATTACGACGAGCTGCAGCTTTTTGATATAAACTAGATAAATCTATTCCAGACCAAAATTCGTTTTCAAATACTTTTAATTTTCGCTGTGCTGAACTTAACACGAAGATACGATGGAAGATAATACTCCAAGATAAAATGGAAAATCCAATTAATACGAATATGCTAATTTGTACTAAAATATTAGTTTCTAAAAATAAGTCAAAAATATTCATACCAATTAATTTAAATTAAATATTGCATAAAGGGCATAACAATGTGATTATCATAAATAATCCTTTATTATTACGAAAGTCATTTAATTCATAAGATAACATAATCATACACACACAACAGTTACAAGAGGTAATTCTTATAAAAAATAATCTGTTAAATAACATGTGGTTTTTAAAAGCATATTATAGTAAAATATTGCTTAATTTTATCTAAAAAGTGAAATAAAATAAAAGAAAAAGGCGATCTCATTATCTATTTGGATATAATAAAAACAACATTAATCATGTCTCACTTATTATTACTATGATGTAGATACCATGTATATTAATAATATTATTAATATACATGGTATCTACATATATGTTGTTTGAACATATTATGTGTATTGTTTTTTATCAATAGATTTAATAAATTGACCGATTTTAACAAAATTATCTACGATATGTACTCCTGATTTAGATAAAATCTCGTATTTTTCATGAGCAGTACTACCAATTCCAGAAATAATAGCACCTGCGTGCCCCATACGCTTCCCTTTAGGAGCAGTAGTTCCAGCAATATATGCAATCACTGGTTTCGTAATATATTTATTAATATATGCTGCTGCTTTTTCTTCAGATCTACCTCCTATTTCACCAATCATTACCATTAATGATGTTTGAGGATCTTGTTCAAATAATGATAATATATCAATAAAATCAGAACCAAGTATCGGGTCACCTCCAATGCCGACGCATGTGGACTGACCTAATCCAAGGTCAGTTGTTTGTTTTACTACTTCATATGTTAAGGTACCTGATCTGGATATAATTCCTACGCAACCTGGGTTATGGATATCACTTGGCATGATTCCAAGTTTACACTGGCCTGGAGTAATAATTCCTGGACAATTTGGTCCAATCATACATGTGTTATGTTTTTTTAATTGTTGTTTTATTAATAACATATCCAATATTGGAATCCCCTCTGTAATACAAACAATTAATTTAATACCGGCATGAATTGATTCTAAAATTGCATCCTTACAGAAAGGAGCGGGTACATAAATAATAGAAGTCGTCGCATTAGTGCTATTTATTGCCTCATCAACAGTGTTAAATATTGGCAATCCAAGATGGGTGCTTTCCCCTTTCCCCGGGGTAACTCCGCCTACTATTTTAGTACCATAGTTCAATGCTTGTTGAGAATGAAAACTGGCGTGCTTACCAGTCAATCCTTGACAAATTATTTTTGTATCTTTATTAACTAAAATTGACATTTTTTAATTTCACCGCAGTTACAATTTGTTGAATTGCATAAATTAAATTATCGGTAACAATAATATTGAGTTTGCTATTAATTAATCGATTAGAACCTAATGTAGCATTATTTCCTTCTAACCGAGCCACGATAGGGATATGTTTTGTGGTATATCTGGACAATGCAGTTATGATACATTCAGCAACTAAATCACAGCATACAATTCCGCCAAAAATATTTACAAGTATCGCTTGCACTTTAGCATCTTTTAAAATCATATTAAAAGCTGATATTATGCATTCTTTATTAGCACCTCCCCCGATGTCCAAAAAATTAGCAGGAATACCTCCCAATGATTTAATTACATCCATAGTAGCCATCGCTAATCCAGCGCCATTGACCATACAACCAATATTTCCCTCTAAGGGAATGTAATTGATAAAATTCAGTATATCGATTGGTTTATTTATCGCGCATATATTTAATAATTCTGATTGCCTAAATATGGCGTTATGATCTACAATTACTTTGGCATCTAAACAACAAAAATGATCATCATCAGTAATAGCTAATGGATTAATTTCAATTAACGTTAGATCATTTTCCAGCAGCATACGTGTTGTGCTAACAATAATTTTGGAAAATTGATTTATTTTTGCTCCAGATAAGCCTAATTTACATGCTAATACCCGTCCTTGATAAGGATATATTCCGACTGAAGGATTTATGACAATTTTATGAATAAAATTAGGTGTTTTTTGTTTTGTAATTTCAATGTTCATACCACCTTGCGTAGAAGCCATACATATTATTTGGGATTCATCTCTATCAATTGATATGCTTAAATAAAATTCTTTAACAATTTTCACAGCGGGTTCTATTAAAATAGAAGTCACTAATTCCCCGGTATCAGTAGTTTGATATGTTATCAATTTATTACCAAGCCATTTATTAGCAAAAGATAATATATTTTTCGTGGAGTGTACAACACACACTCCTCCTGATTTCCCGCGTCCTCCTGCTTGAACTTGACATTTTACTACCCATGGGCCATGACCTATGCTATTCGATACAATATAATGCTCTATATCATTTAAAGTAGCACACACAAAACCTTTTAAAACAGGTAAATTGTATTTTTCCATTAATTTTTTTGCTTGATATTCATATAAGTTCATAATATGTGATCGTACGTATTGTGATTGCTTAAGATTAAGATATTAATTTAGTTAATATAATGTATTAATTTATTAAAAATATAAGAATATAAAAAGTATTCATATATATATTGTATTATTATATTTCTAAAAACAAGCGTGTTGGGTCTTCTAACAATTCTTTGATGTATACTAGAAATCTTACAGAATCTTTTCCATCTATTAATCTATGATCATATGATAATGCTAAATACATCATAGGTAATATTACTATCTGTCCATCTTGAGCTATGGGACGATCCTTTATTGCATGCATACCAAGAATTGCGCTTTGTGGAGGATTGATAATAGGAGTAGACATTAACGATCCAAAAACTCCACCGTTAGTAATGGTAAAATTACCTCCACTTAATTCTTCAATTGTTAACTTTCCGTCTCTCCCCTTTTCGGCTAAAGATTTTATATTTTTTTCTATGTCGGACATGCTTAATGTATCGATATCTCGTAGCACTGGGGTAATTAAACCACGTACTGTAGATACTGCAATACTTATATCAAAATAATGATAATATACAATTTCTTCTCCATCAATGGATGCATTAATTTCAGGAAAATATCTCAAGCCTTCTAAAACTGCTTTTACATAAAAAGACATGATTCCTAATGTAATTCCATAACGTTTTTCAAATAATTCTCCATATTTTTTTCGCAGTTTTATGATGGGTTGCATGTTTACTTCATTAAAAGTAGTTAACATAGCTGTAGTATTAGTAACAGCTAATAGGCGTTCTGAGATTTTTTTTCGTAATCGATTCATTACAATACGTGTTTCTTTACGATCGTTTTTTGTATTTTTTATGTGGCGATGCGCTACATTTTCATTATTTTTTTGATCAACATAATGTAATTTTTTTTCGGAATGAATATGTGACTCTATATCTTGACGAGTTAGACGTCCTTTTATTCCACTGCCTTGAATATTTTTTAGCTGTAAATTATGCTCTGTTACTAATTTGCGAATAGACGGAGTTAAAATATTATGATTTTCGTTATCTTGAGTGAGAATATGTTCTTGAGATGCTACTGATGTAATAGATTTTTGATCTTGAAATATTTTTTTTGTATCTTTTTGAGCAACGATATGATCAATATTTAGACGGCCTAAAATTTGTCCGGATACTACTGTTGATCCCTCTTGTTCTGAAATTGATTCTAAAATCCCCGTGTTTGGAGCAGGAACTTCTAACATAATTTTGTCTGTTTCTATTTCCAGTAAAATATCATCTTGTTTAACTGTATCTCCTGATTTTTTATGCCAAACAGCAACAGTAGCGTCTGCAACTGATTCAGGTAAATTCGGAACCACAATGTCAATACTACTCATTTTCTATCCTTTTTAAAAATTAATTTAGATTTAATGCATCGTCAATTAATTTTTTTTGTTGTTGTTGATGCACTGAAAAGTATCCTACTGCAGGTGCAGCAGCATCAGGACGTCCTATATAATTTAATGTAACATTTTCAGATATTATGTTATGAAAACAATGTTGTATATAATGCCAAGCTCCTTGATTTTTAGGCTCTTCTTGGCACCAAGTAAAATCTTGTACGTTCGAATAAGAAGCTAAAATAGCCTGTATTTTTGTATAAGGAAAAGGATATAGTTGTTCAATGCGAATAATGGCTATGTTATATTGTTCGTTTTTACGTCGTTGAATTAATAAATCATAATATACCTTTCCAGAGCATATTATCACACGTTTGATTTTATTTGAAACGATATTATCATCTATTTCATTAAAGACCGTTTTAAATGATCCATATGCTAAATTTTCTAATGAAGTAGTTACCATGGGATGTCTTAATAGAGATTTTGGTGATATAATAATTAATGGTTTTTTACAATTAATATCACATGTTGCTTGTTGGCATAATATATGGTACATTTGGTCCGGGGTGGAAGGTACGCAAACGCGTATATTATGTTCAGCGCACAATTGTAAATACCGTTCTATACGAGAAGAAGAGTGTTCCGGCCCTTGTCCTTCATATCCGTGAGGTAAAAGCATTACTAAACCGCATAATTGGCCCCACTTTTGCTCACTGGAACTAATAAATTGATCGATAACAATTTGCGCTCCATTAGAAAAATCTCCAAATTGCGCTTCCCAAATAATTAGCATATTATTTGCCAAACTGGCGTAACCATATTCAAATGCCAACGCTGCCTCTTCGGATAATACTGAATCCCAGATAAAAAGAGACCCTTTTTTATTTTCTTTTGCATTAATGAGGTGCATTAAAGGGATATATTGCGTACCATTATTTTGATCATGTATCACAGCATGTCTATGAAAAAAAGTTCCTCGAGCAGCATCTTCTCCAGATAAACGAATAGAAATTCCTTGATCTAATAAAGTAGCATATGCTAGCACTTCTGCTGCTCCCCAATCAAACAATCTATTACCGCAAGCCATCTCTATTCTTTCATGATAAATTTTTTTTACTCTAGAGTGCATAACGATACTTGATGGAATATCATTGATACAATAGGCTAAATTTTTTAAGTATTGAGTGTTTATTTTGTTAGAATGCAGAATGTTTTTATTTTTATGTAAGCTATTTGTATGTAAAGAAGCGCGAATATGCACTGGTCTCCATTTATTCAGAACGCAACATTTTTTTTCCAATTTTTCACGATATGTATTAATCATTTGAGAAATTTCATTTGTATTTATAATTCCATTTTTATTTAAAAAATCAGAATAAATATTAAGTAATGTTGGATGATTACGAATTTTTTTATACATCAGAGGTTGAGTAACACTTGGCTCGTCCGCTTCATTGTGTCCGTGTCTACGGTAACATACTAGATCAATTATTACATCACGTTTAAACACACTGCGAAAATTTAATGCAGCGCGAGTAACATAAACGACTGCATCTACATTGTCTGCGTTAACATGGAATATAGGAGCTTGTATCATTTTTGCAATATCCGTACAATGTTGAGTAGAACGAATGTCGTGGATATTTGATGTTGTAAATCCTACTTGATTATTAATAATAATATGTACTGTTCCTCCTACATCATAAGCACGAGTTTTAGACATGTTAAAAGTTTCTTGAACGATGCCTTGAGCGCTAATTGCTGCGTCCCCATGTATCGTAATTGGGAGTACAATATTACATTTTTTTTCATCATGATGAATTGATTCTTTAAGCAACTGATCAATCCGCGCTCGAGTGCATCCCATGACTACTGGGCTAACAATTTCCAGATGAGAAGGATTACATAATAGAGATAAATGTATAATCTCTCCATTAACTGTAACATCCGAATAAAATCCTTGATGATATTTTACGTCGCCACTACTGCAAGTAGTATGGTGTTTATTAGAAAATTCGTCAAATAAATCTTGAGGATTTTTACCTAAAATATTAATTAATACATTTAGACGACCACGGTGAGCCATACCTAAAAATATTTCTTTGATATTTTGATGACAAACGGAGTAACGTATAATTTCTTTTAGCATGGGGATTAAAACATCACCCCCTTCTAATGAAAATCTTTTAACTCCTGGAAATTTTATTCCTAAATAGCGCTCTATTCCTTCTGCCGAAACAATTTCTTGAAGAAATTGTTTTTTCTCTTCATCATGAAACTTAAGCATTCCTTCTGTGGATTCAAAGTGATTTTGAATCCACAGTATTATATTTACATCAAGAATATGCATATACTCAATGCCTATAGGGCCACAATAAGTCTTTTTAAGAAATTCATATATTTCTAACAAGGTCATTGATTCTTTGTTTATTCCAAAATGGGTTATATCGAATTTTTTTTGAAGATTTTGTAAAACGAAATTATAACTCTCTAAGTCTAAAAGATAGTTTTTGTATTCACTGTTCCGTAACTGTAAAGGATCTAATGCGGCGCATTGGTGTCCATATATTCTGAAAGAATTTATTAATTGTAATATCTGTATATAAGTAATATTACTACAAGTATTAGCTTGTGTATGTGAATCACGAGGTGCAATGTTGTATTCTAATTTAGAATATGTGTTATTTTTTAAATCATCAAGATATTGATCGTTATAATTGTTTTCAACAAATAATTGTTTAAAAACTTCAATCCAACTAGAATCTATGGAATTGGGATTTTTTAAAAAATCCTGATAAATTTGTTCTATATAAGATTGATTACTTTTTGATAAATAAGAAGAATTTAACCAATTTTTCAGTGTGTCACTATACATTCTAAAATCCTTGTATTTTATTGCATTTATCTTTTGAACTACTCAACATTAAGTAATTAGTTTAATAAAGTATTTGCTATATTATAAATACTTGGTTTCTAATTTCATTAGCTACTATAATCATGCATAGATATATATTTCATTTTATTTGGATTGTTATTTGTATATTATTTTAAATTGTGCTTCATAATATTGTTGTTCTCTTAAATGTTCTGTATGCCAATCAAATTTTTTGCTAATATTCGTTTAATATGGCCTATAGCCTTAGCTGGATTTAATTTTTTAGGACATACACTAACGCAATTCATAATGTTATGACAACGAAAAATACTAAACGAATCTTTTAAAAGTTCCAATCGTTCTTGATCATTAGTATCACGGCTGTCCATTAAAAAGCGATATAAGGTCAATAATCCAGCAGGACCAATAAATTTATCTGGATTCCACCAGAAAGAGGGACAAGCACTAGAACAACATGCACATAATATGCATTCATAAGATCCATCTAATTTAGAGCGTTCTTCTGGAGATTGTAAATGTTCGTGAAGAAATTGAGGTTGTTGATTGGAACGGTCATGTATTAAAAACGGTTGTACTCTTTCATATTGAAGAAAAAATTGACTCATATCTACTACTAAATCTCGGATTATTGGAAATCCAGATAATGGACGTACTACAATTGCATTCTGATGATTACTATCATATAATTGCTTTAATGAAGTAATGCATGCCAGATTATTTGTGCCATTTATATTCATGCCATCAGAACCACATACTCCTTCTCTACAAGAACGACGAAATGTTAAAGTTGGATCTTGTTCTTTCAATTTAATTAAGGCATCTAATAATGTCATATTTTTTGCATGTAATAAATTAAGCGTATAATTTTTCATGCAGGCATTTTTACTGATTTCAGGATGATAACGGTAAATGGAAAATTTAATTTGCATATTTAAACTCCATTTTTTAATAAACACGAGTTTTCGGAGGAAAAGGAGAACGAAATTTTGGTTGCATATTCACATTACGACGAATCATAATATCATTTTTTGGTAAATATAATGTATGACACAACCAATTTTTATCATCACGCATGGGAAAATCATAACGACTATGAGCTCCTCTGCTTTCGGTTCTAAAAATGGCAGCCATAGCAGTTACATAAGCAGTTTCTAATAAATTATCTAATTCTAAACATTCAACACGCTGTGTGTTAAATGTATGAGATTTATCTGATAAAATCGCGCAGTTTAATCGGTTACGTATTTCTTTTAGTTCTTGCAATCCTTTCAGCATTTTTTGTTCTTCTCTGAAAACAGAGAAATTGTTTTGCATACACGACTGCAAATCTTGACGTATTGTTGCTGGATTTTCTGTTGCACCCGGTTTGTTGTTATTCCAGCGAATATAACGAGCTAATGATCGTTCTATATCAGAATCAGTAGGCCCACGAACCGGCCATTCTTCTTCTGATAAATACGCTTGTATATATGTTCCTGTAGCATGCCCGAATACGATTAAATCTAATAAAGAATTTCCACCTAGTCGATTAGCCCCATGTACTGATACACAAGCAGTTTCTCCAACCGCAAATAAACCTGGTACTATCGTATCTGTACCCGCATTGTTTACAGTAATTACTTCTCCACGCACCGTTGTAGGAATACCACCCATCATGTAATGACAGGTAGGAAATACTGGAATTAATTCTTTTACGGGATCTATATAAGAAAAAGTACGCACTAATTCTAGTATACCAGGTAATCGTAACTCTAATAATTCTTTTCCCAAATGATCTATTTTTAATTTAACATGAGGACCGCATGTACCCGAATAACCTCGACCTTCTTGAATTTCCAACATAATTGCTCGAGCTACCACATCACGTCCGGCTAAATCTTTTACATTAGGAGCATAACGCTCCATAAATCTTTCTCCTGCAATATTTAAAAGATATCCTCCTTCACCACGACATCCTTCACTTACTAAGATCCCAACACCAGCTATGCCAGTGGGATGAAATTGCCACATTTCCATATCTTGAGCAGGAATACCTGCTCGCAATACCATGCCAATTCCATCCCCTGTGTTGATATGGGCATTGGTGGTAGATTGATAAATGCGTCCTCCTCCTCCAGTTGCAAGTACTGTAGCACGTGCTTTAAAATATGTTAATTCTCCTGTTTCAATAGAAAAAGCAACACAACCAAGTATTCTTCCATCTTGATTTTTTACTAAATCTAATGCGTACCATTCTGAAAATATGGTTGTTTTATTCTTCAAGTTTTGTTGATATAAGGTATGTAATAGTGCATGTCCAGTACGATCAGCAGCTGCAGCAGTACGTGCTGCTTGTTTTTTTCCATAATATAAAGTTTGTCCTCCAAATGGACGTTGGTAAATACGACCATTTTTTAGTCTAGAAAATGGTAACCCCATATGTTCTAACTCTAGAACTGCTTTAGGTCCTGTTTTGCACATATATTCAATAGCATTTTGGTCTCCTATGTAATCAGATCCTTTTACAGTATCATACATGTGCCATTGCCAATCATCTTCGTGATTATTACCGAGAGCAACCGTAATCCCTCCTTGAGCAGATACTGTATGTGAACGTGTAGGAAAGACTTTAGATATTAAGGCACAAGAAAACCCCATTTTAGAAACTTGTAATGCAACACGCATACCCGCGCCGCCAGCTCCTATGACGATAGAAAAAAATTCTTTAACTGGTATCTGATGCATCTATACACTCCAAATGATAATCATCCCAAAAAATAAATATGCGAATAATATAGAACTGGTTATCCATACTCCTAATTGTCTTAATACAGGTAGTGTTATGTAGTCTTCTAGTATGTGGCGCATGCCAATCCAAGCATGACTTAGGGCAGATAATAAAACCATGATACTAAATATTTTAGTGGTGTTTTTGCTAAAAAAATCGTACCATTTATCATAGGATAGGTTGTTAGCAGAAATAATAAAAATAGAAATATACACAATGTATAGCAACATCCAGACAGCTGAAATTCGTACTAGCAACCATTCGTATACTCCGTGACATTTCAAGATTGATTTAATGGATACCATATCAAAATTCCAATGAAAATAGATAACAAAATGGTTAATACAAATATAATCTTTGCACTAATTTTTCCTATTAGTAACGTTTGATTTAAACACCCGAAATCCATTAATATTTGACGGATACCAGCAAATATATGATAAATCAGTAAGATTGTAACTATCCAAAACATAAACTGAAAAATATAATGATTCATTAATAGAAACCGATGAATTTTGCAAAATTCATTATTAGAAGATAAAGATAATTTTAACATCCAAAGAATTGGACCAATTGTTATGAATAACAGAATTCCGGAGATTCTGTGTAAAATAGAAGCAATAGCAGTAATGGGAAATCGTATAGTTCTGATATTTAAATATATTGGTCTTTGATTTTTTTTGATCATATACACACTCTTAAATATATAATGGTAAAAATATGCTTGCAAGCGACGCACGATACGTCCTTAAAACATCACAAAACAAAAGATAATATATGATATAAAGATGGATTATTATTATTATTGTTTTATCTTACAAATACAATTATTTTCAAGTATATATACATATATTATCTTTTGTTTTGATACCTCTAGATTACGTTAATCAATCCGGTATTATAAAGAACGATTAGATTGGGCATAATATCACATCCTGTATATTATTAACAATTTAATAATATTAAAAAATTTAGAATTGAATTCAATTTTTTAATTTTTAAAAAGGGTACATATATGCAACAATGAGGTGAACTAGATCATAAATTTGTTTTTATCCTGATCAAAAAAAATAATTATAAAAATAATAGAATTTAAATTTGGTAATACTTTACTAAAGTATTGAGTTTTAGTGTTTAATATCTTTTATGACACCCTAAAGTTGAATAACTTAACATACTAAATATTTATTAGTTGCATTAGATATTATTATACTGGAAGATATTGTCGATAATCATCATGTAATCAAAAGGCATAGCTTTTAGATAATAAGAATGCTGTATTTCAAAGATATTTTGTTGCAAAAAATTACATTTCTTTAGTCTTATTAAAGATTAATTCGTTTTACTTAATAAAAGATAAATAAGTAAGAAAGTGTGGATATGTCATTTGTGATGCTGATGTTATATGTTATTTTTTCGGATCTAAAGACTCATTTTTTTTACAATAAAAATGATTATTGCAATAGCAGCATCTCATTGCGTTAATGGTATTGGTGTTTTTACTTTTAAATAATGTACTGTGTTTCAAAATAAAAATATTAAAATACAAAATAAATTGTTTTGTGTGCTGAGTTTAGTATGTATAGTCTTTGGTTTTTATGAATGCATTATTTATGCAATTAATTTTAACATTAGCAACGAGTCTATATTTTATATCTACATATGTTTTAACGTAATTATAAAAAGTTTATTATGTAATTTTATAAAATATATAATCGATTCCTCAGGATTCCTCAGGTAATGATTTAGATCATATATGTGATCATTTCAACACAAGACCACCAAATCTATTTATATGTGCAAAATACTGTCGATACGACATATGTATATGGATATCTAAAAATAGTAATAACTATAGTATCATGTGTGAGGATGAATTGGATAGTCACATGCTCAAATTATGTGTTCATGTTATTCGGCGCGTCAAATATATCGAAAGTAATATCCAGATTATATATTTAATACAAAATAATTAAAACAACTATCATATCACAATATATTCTTCGGATGATCTATATTGTATTGAATACAGTATTGATTTAAAGCACATAGCTTTATTTAAGAATTGTTTCAAAAAAACATGATGTCGAATGCCTATATTTATAGGTGACTTATTTATAATAAGAAATTATGAACATAATAAAATGTGTTTATTTTTATAAAAATACGCACTAATATTAATAATATTTAACGATATAGTAATCAATGACGTTGATGGTGACTGTATGTGTCTATATTTTTGCACAGAAATAATAAACATAAATTTACCTTAAAATATTAAGTGTTCATAATAATAACGTACATTACATATATTCTATATCTAATGCAGATATAATTGCTTATTTATATCTATTTCATATTATTGTTTATAAGGTATTGTTAGATAATAATAATAATAATAATAAAGATTAATAATCTGTAATTATGCAATATTACTGTATTTAATTTATTAATCGTGTATCTTTTACATTAAGATTGATTGATGATAGTATCGATGATACTTATTATTTCTTTTTCAATCTTTTTTCTATGAGAAACACTTAAAAAGCTTTCACAATAAATTTTGTATACTGGTTCAGTACCTGATAATCGACACGCCACCCAACCATTATGGGTGATGATTTTTACACCATCCATGGATATTTGATTTTTTAATGAGCCCATATTTATGATCCTAGTAATAGGATCATCTGCTAATTCTTTCATATTAATCTGATTAAATAATGTGTTGGAGATGATGGATTTTTGTGTGTAATTAATAGGTAATTGAATACGATTATAATTGGATATACCAAAATTTTGAACTAATTGGTTATAATATTTTTGTAAAGATTTGTCACTAACTGCAATCATTTCAGCCGCTAATAGACACATAATTAGCCCATCTTTATCAGTGGACCATGGAGAGCAATAAAAATCTAAGAAAGATGCTCCTGCGCTTTCCTCGCCTACAAAACCGAATAAACTATTAAATAATCCTCGTACAAACCATTTAAAACCTACTGGTACTTCTATCAATTGACGAGAGAGATTGTATGCTACGTGATTCATCATAATACTAGATACATAAGTTTTTCCTATGAATAGTGAACGATTACCCCATAATGGACGATTGTTAAAAAGATAATGTGCTGCAATAATAAGGTAATGATTAGGTTTTATTAAACCAAGAGGAGTAATAATTCCATGTCTATCACAATCTGGGTCATTAACTAAAAGCAAATCAAAATTATCATTTGATTTTAATACTCCAGCCATTGCGAATTCAGAAGAGCAATCTAATCGAATACAGCCATCATAATCAAGATGTATAAAACTAAAAGTTTTATCAATTTTTTCACTGATTAAATTTAAATCTAATTGATAAAATTGGGCAATGTTTTGCCAATAATCTATACTTGACCCACTTAAGGGATGTATTCCTAGTTTCAAACCGGATGTTTTTATGGCTTGCATATCAATTATTGTAGATAGTTTTTTTACGTAATTTTGAATGAAATCTTGTGTGTGTATATAACCGCTTTTCCAAGCGTTTTTCAACGTCATACGATGTACGTGTTGTAAATTATTCACTAAAAATTTGTTGGCGATTTGTTCAATTGTGCGAGTTATATTAGTAGGAGCTGGTCCGCCATATATTGAATTATATTTTATACCGCCATCTTCAGGTGGATTATGAGAAGATGTAATGATGATACCATCAGCTTTTTTTGAATGATTATTGTGATGATTTTTATTATATTGAGTGATAGCATGAGAAATAACAGGGGTTGGAGTATAACCGTTGTTTTTTTGAACAATAACATCGACAAAATTAGCCGCTAATACTTCAAGTACAGATATGAACGCTGGTTCAGAAAGAGCGTGCGTATCTTTTCCAATGTAACATGGTCCAGTTATACCTTGTTGTGTGCGTACTTGTACAATCGATTGACTAATTGCTAATACGTGTGCTTCATTAAAACTGTATCTCTGAGAACTACCACGATGACCTGAAGTACCAAATATAACATTATGAGCATCATTACTTGGATCGGGAGATAAAGTATAATATTTTGTTATTAATTGAGATGTATTAATAACTTCATTATGTGACGCTAGTTGTCCAGAATGGATATGATTCTTCATACGAAAATCCCCTAAATTGATTATTTTATGAAATTTTAAAAAATATTATGATATCATTTTTGTAGAGTCTACCGGGGTATTGGAATTTTCGGGCTTTAATATATAAAGAAATATTAGAACATCGTTTCGATGATCACATGAGATTTAATTTTTAAACACTGCTAATGCATAGATATGCATTAGCAGTGTTTAAAAATTACGCCGAAATAACGGCTATACTTATTAAGTAAGTATTCTTATATATAACCTACTGAATACATTAAATATTATTCAGATCGTGATAACCAATATCTCAGTGTTATTATTAATAAGTAAATATATTATATGCAGCTTAATTATCGATTACGAATGCTTAAAACAGTATGCCAAAGAATGCCAGTCATAATACTTCATGGACTTTTCGGTGATCTTAGTAATCTTGGGATTATTGTAAAAAGCATAGCTCGGTATTGTTGTGTTGTACAAGTTGATTTACGTAATCATGGTCGTTCTCCTCATGAACGATCTATGAATTATTCGGTAATGGCACAAGATATCTTAGATTTGCTAGATCATTTATTAATAAACAAATGCATAGTTATTGGTCATTCAATGGGTGGTAAAGTTGCTATGACACTATGTATGTTGGCCCCCCAACGTGTAAGCAAAATTGTGGTTATTGATATAGCTCCAATAAAATATAATGTACATAATCATGATAATGTTTTTCATGCAATTGAACGTGTTAATATATCTGGAGTAAAAAATAGAAACGAAGCTGCGTATCTTATGCAGCAGTGTTGTATCGACCAAACATTAATATTGTTTTTATTAAAATCTTTCCATCAAGGATCTTGGGTTTTTAATTTTTCATCTATTAGAAATAATTATATTCATATCAGTGATTGGAACACATACCAAACTTGGTGGGGTCCAGCATTGTTTATTAGGGGCGCATTATCTTCGTATCTTGATGATCGTTATTTGCACGATATTTATCATCAATTTCCGCAAGCACACATTTGCATGATACCTAATGCAGGGCATTGGGTGCATTGGGATAATTCTGTATATGTATTAAATAGGATTAGTGAATTTATTATCCATTAATTTTTAAATATATATCTTATTTTGTATTTTTTGTAAAAATTTATGTAATTGTGAACAAATAATATTAATGATTAATTAAAATTGATTAGCCGTAATAATACAGGTATTATGAACGTTGTGATTGTGTTGACACTTTGATGTGATATTGCGAAGTTAGATGCATTTTGATTGATAATAAAAATATATTTATGTTATGTAACATATAGGGTTGGAATACTATGAAATCAGCGTTAGTAGGTATTTTTTTTAGTAGTGATACAGGTAATACTGAAAAACTTGCTAAAATGATTCGAGCACAGTTAGGAAAGGATATCGCAGATGTTTTTGATATAGCTATGAGCTCTAAAGAAGATATAGAAAATTATGATAATTTATTGTTTGGAATTCCTACTTGGTATTATGGAGAACCCCAATGTGATTGGGATATTTTTTTGCCTGTGCTAAGAAACATTGATTTTTCTGGGAAAAAAGTAGCAATTTTTGGATGTGGAGATCAAGAAGATTATTCAGAATATTTTTGTGATGCAATGAGCATTTTATACGATATTATTTTGAAAAACGGAGCTGTTGTTACAGGATTATGGCCTGCGTCTGGTTATCATTTCGACACCTCAAAAAGTTTAATTGATACGAATAAGTTTGTGGGATTAGCTATTGATGAAGATCGCCAACCTGAAATGACCGAGATTCGTGTACAACATTGGGTGAATCAAATTCGGAATGAGATGAATATTAACAACAAATAAAATGATTATATTGATACTGTATATAATATTAGGATTATTACAAACTATTTTTGAGCATCATATATACGGGGTATGATTAGTTTTATATAAGCGTGCTGTTGTTATGTTTGTGGTATAGTTTATAGTTAATCAGTAGAAATATTATCCAGGTATAATTATATAACAATTTGAATGTATTTCTTTAGTGATTTTTAGATTCTTTTAAGGTTACAGTTCTGTTAAATACTAGATAAGATTTTTTAGAATAATGATGGTCTAGGATAAAATATCCTTCTCGTTCAATTTGATACGGACCAGAGCTATAGGAGTGAATTATATTTTCTTCAACAACTCCTTGAGAAATTATTAAAGACTTAGGATTGATATTGGAAATCAAGTTGCTTGCAACAGAAGGATTAGGGTGAATAAATAATTTATCATATAGACGAAATTCAGCTGATATGTTTCTTGCTGCTGATACCCAATGTATTACTCCGCTAATTTTTCTGCCATCTACTGGGTTTTTATGTAAAGTAAATGGATCGTAACTGCAGTAAATACAAATGATATTCCCATTTTTGTCTTTTTTGACACTCTCTGCTTTTATGACATAAGCATATCTCAATCGTATTTCCTGCCCCAAGGTTAATTTATAACATTTATTATTATTTAACATTTCGCAAAAATCAAAACGATCAATAAAAATTTCTTGACTAAAAATGACATGACGAACCCCCATATCAGAGTTATTAGGATGATTTGGCATTTCTATTTTTTCTTCATATCCTACAGGTAAATTATTAATAACAATTTTCATTGGATTGATTACCGCCATAAGTCGCGGCGCATGTTTGTTTAAATCTGCACGAATACATGATTCTAAAAGTGATAATTCTATTTGACTTTCTTGTTTACTGATGCCGATACGATGACAAAATTCGCGAATTGATCTGGCTGTATATCCTCTGCGTCGTAATCCAGAAATAGTAGGCATTCGAGGATCATCCCATCCATCAACTATGTTTTTTGTAACTAATATACTAAGTTTACGTTTAGATGTGATTATATATTTTAAGTTAAGTCGAGAAAATTCATATTGAGCAGGATGTGTATTTATATCAATATTATTTAATATCCAATTATATAAAATACGATTCTCTTGGAATTCTAAAGTACATAAAGAATGAGTAATACCTTCTATTGCGTCTGAAATACAATGACTAAAATCGTATGTTGGATAAATACACCAATTTTTTCCAATGCGATGGTGTGGAGTGTATTTAATACGATATAATACCGGATCTCGCATCACCATAGAAGAAGAAGCCATATTAATTTTAGCGCGTAAACAAGCCTTACCTTCTAGAAACTCCCCATTTCGCATTTTAGAAAAATAAATCAAATTTTCTTTAATACTACGAGATCGGCATGGGCTATTTTTACCAGAACGTGTTAATGTTCCCCGATATTTTTTAATTTCATCTATGGATAATTCGTCTACATATGCTAATCCCTTTTTAATTAATTTGATAGCATAGTTATACAATTCTTCAATATAATCTGATGAATAATGTACATCTCCATGCCACATAAATCCAAGCCATTGAATGTCATATTTTATACCTTCAACATATTCTTTGTGTTCTTTTTCTGGATTGGTATCATCAATTCGTAAATTGCATTGACCATGATAATATTGAGCAATACCAAAATTAAGGCAAATAGCTTTAGCATGTCCAATATGTAAGTATCCATTAGGTTCTGGAGGAAATCGTGTGCGCACATCAGTATATTTCTTTGATTTCAAATCTTTATCAATAATATGGTTAATAAAATTAGGTCGATAATTCATAAGAATTTTCATTTTTCATCCTTTTGTGAATATACATCATCGCTGCTAATCCGTAGATAATATATCTTTATTTATTTAAATGATAATATCAAATTAAGATTGTTACATAAAAATATAAAAATTTTTAAAAAAACATCATTCTATATAACAATTATAACATGCGCTTACATAATATGTTGACAAGTACATTAATTAAAATTGAAAATATTTAACAGCGTTATAATTGTTATATAGAATGTAGATATATTCGCGGAATAACTGCAATACAAATCAAGTAATAATAGATTCTATTTTTATAATTAAGATGTCATATTTTACATATACAAACCAATGTAGATTGGTATCTATATATTTTTGTATAAACATTATAGTCTTTACAATATTTTGTTTTAGATCAACAAGTAGGTAATTCTGTAGATCTTCATTATTACTCAGATTGAGAATAATATAAACGTTACTTTGCTGTTGTAAATTTTAGTACTTCTGTATAGAATATATTCGTGTTAGTTTTATTGCGAACAAAATAACATTTTTTAAAATAAATTAATCGTAGATCTTTATTTAAAGATGGTTGTAATGAACAGGAATATGTAATTTTTTAATAAATATACGAGATATTTGCATAATAGAGACAAACGCATGTATTTAATTATTAAAATAATCGTGTAAATAATCATGCGTTGATATGCATAATTGTTCGATAACTGCTGGAACACGTAAAGAACTAATTATTCAATGAGGTGTGTTTATTTCTATGATTTTTATCATTACAGTACTGTGCTAACAAAATTGTTATCTTTAATTTTAAAAAAAAGATTGCATAAGGTCCGCAATTAACCACAATTGTATATAATTTATAGTGTTTTATTAGTTTTTAAATAAAATAGGACGGTTTATTATCAACTCAATTAAACAAGGATCTTTATATGAGAGTTATATTTTTAGATACCTCTGATCACGTTGCTCAATGGGTTGCGCACTACGTTGTTTGCCGTATTAATTCTTTTCATCCTACCATCGACAATCCGTTTGTATTAGGTTTACCTGCAGGCAGAACTCCAATAAAGACTTACAAAAATATTATAGCACTGCATCGGTCTAATCAAGTAAGTTTTAAATATGTAGTAATATTTACTATGGACGAATATCTTGGTTTATCTCACGCAGATTCAAAAAGTTATTATACTTTTATACATACAAATTTTATTGATCATGTTGATATTCCTAAAGAAAATGTCTACGTTTTAAATGGAGATACTAATAATGTTAAAGATGAATGTAAACGATATGAAGAAAAAATAAAATTATATGGGGGTATTCATTTGCTGATAGGAGGGGTTGGTAGTGATGGACATCTTGCTTTCAATGAACCTGGCTCTTCTTTAACATCGCGCACTAGACTTAAAAATTTAAGTAAAGAAACTCGTGTATCAAATGCTAAGTTTTTTAATAATAATATTGATTCTGTCCCTAAATTTGCGTTAACTATTGGAATTGCTACATTAATGGAGTCACGAGAAATAATAATAATAGCAACTGGAGTAAATAAAGCAGTGGCAGTACAAGCGGCAATTGAAGGCAACGTTAATCATATGTGGACTATTAGTTGTTTACAGTTGCACCCTAAATCAGTATTAGTATGCGATGAGTTATCAACTATGGAATTAAAAATGAAAACGGTCAAGTATTTTCAAGAACTAGAAATAAATAATCAGACAATTATAATGTAATTTCTAAAATATGTATGCTTTAACTAATAGTACAATATATACTGGCAAGGAAATTATTGATAATCATGCGCTTATCGTTTCTAAGAATATTATTAAAGCTATTTGTTTGAATAGCGAATTGCCTAAAAACATAGATATACATGATTTGTCAGGGTCTTTATTGACACCTGGATTTATAGATTTACAAATTAATGGGTGCGGAGGCGTACAATTCAACGATCATATAAATGCAATATCAATATGTACGCTTAAAAAAATGCAGATAACTAACCAATTTTCAGGGTGTACTAGTTTTCTTCCAACGTTAATTACTAGTAATAATGTTTTGATGCAACGAGCTGTTGATGTCATGCGCGTTTTTTTATCTACAAATAAAAATCAGGCCTTGGGATTACACTTGGAAGGGCCATTCCTAAACTCTATAAAAAGAGGTATACATAACCCGATATTGATTCGTTTGCCGACAAAAGAGATGATAAGTTATCTGTGTGAGAATAGTGATGTTATCAGAAAAATAACTCTTGCTCCTGAACAATTAGATATGATATTTATTCAAAAATTAAAAAAATCAGGTATTTGTGTTGCAATTGGACATTCTAACGCTACTTATGAACAAGCACGATTTAGTTTTTCATACGGTGTTAGTTTTGGAACCCATTTATTTAATGCTATGCCTCCATTAATTGCTCGTGAACCTGGTGTGATCGGAGCTATTTTTGATGTGCCAGAAATATATTGCAGTGTTATAGCAGATGGTTTGCATGTTCATTGGGCTAATATTAGATATGCTAAAAAAATTAAAGGAGATCGTTTAATTTTAGTAACTGATGCCACTAGTCCTGCGGGATCTAATAAAATTAGATCCCGTTTTCTTTTTTCTAACAAAACTATATATCATCGTAATAACATATGTGTGGACAGTAAAGGCATACTTAGTGGATCGACTTTAACAATGATTCAAGCAATAAAAAATAGTGTTAAATATGCTGGAATACCATTAGATGAAGCTGTGCGTATGGCTACCTTATATCCAGCCAAAGCTATCGGAATGGACCATTGTTTAGGTAGCTTAGAAATAAATAAAATTGCTAATTTAACTGTTTTTAATGCAGATTATCAAATAAAAAAAACCATAGTTAACGGAAAAATAGTGAATACATCATTTTCATAAATTCGACTACATATAGACATTATGCTTAAATAAATGTTTATTCATGATAGAATGTTTTATCTCATTAATGATTTTTTAGTATTAAAGTAACAATTTTAAATTTTTATTACTATAAATTATACGTTATCTTATTCACATATAAATAAGGCTGAATTATTATGTGAAATAGCTTCATAATAAATGTTTCTATGCAGAAACATTCTATTTTTGTTTTTTGAATCAATTAAATTATTAGTTATTTTTATATGAATGTGTTCATATAAGTATGTCATGTATTTTTTGTAATTTTATTAAAAAAATTACAAGTTTACATAACAACTAAAAATATACCCATTTTATATACATAAAAGAAAGTTGACGGATATTTTATAATTGTTGCATAATGTGGTATAAATTTATATGTTTCAGTTCGTAACTGGATCATAACACAGTATAATATAAAATATTGGCTACGTAGCTCAGTAGGTTAGAGCGCAGCACTCATAATGCTGAGGTCACAGGTTCAAGTCCCGTCGTAGCTATTTATATGATCAGATCAGCGCAAAGCGGGAGTGGCGAAATAGGTAGACGCGTCAGAATTAGGATCTGATACTGAGAAGTATGCGAGTTCAAATCTCGCCTCCCGTATGTTGTTTGTTTAAGTGAATATAAAAAGAAATACATACATAAATATAAAAATATACATGAGTAAGTATTTTCATGATAAATGGGGCATAGCCAAACGGTAAGGCAGCGGGTTTTGATCCCGCCATTCCCAGGTTCGAATCCTGGTGCCCCAGTAGATTTTCACGTTTTTATACTTGAACAACAAATATAAAATGTTGCGCGTTTAAAGTCTATATCATTTTCATTAATGATTAATAAAGATGAACAATCAAAATATATTTAAGTAGGAAGCATTTTTGCATGTATAATGCATGTAGTAATATAAGTATAAACATTTTATTTTTATAATTAAATTCAAGATAAATTTGAAATCTCACTATATTTGATATAGTGTCATAATACTGTAATGTATTCTTATACACCTAAAGCATATTTTAATACTTTTCTTTTTAGATACAAGGAGCGTTCAACTGTCATAAATGCAATGTTCCTAGCTATTTTTAGTGGCAAGTAATTATTATGAAAAATAACGTATAGCCAATCTATGCATGATTGCATGAGGAAAGAGTCATATTTACGGCTTTTTTGATAGGATATCAACACTTCTGAAATACTCGAATACTCGTCAAAAACACGTGAATTAATTAGTAATTGTGATAAACTCATGACATCACGAAGTCCTAAATTTATTCCTTGTCCTGCTAAAGGATGTAAAGAATGCACAGCATCTCCAACTAACGCCCCTCCTGAAGTTATGTAGTTGTATGCACATTGACGAATTAATGGAACTACAGTCATATTGTGTAATTTAACGTTACCTAGTTGTTTTTGAAAATTATTCTCGATTTCTTTTTCCAACATTGCTACAGGTAATTGTTGTAACTCCTGAATACGCTCAGAAGTATTGTACCACATTAATGATCCCCAATGATTATATAGAGGTAAAAATCCTATAGGACCACAAGGAGTAAATATTTGCCAAATTGTTCCACTTTTGCATTTGTCTGTTTTAATGGTGAGTAACATACAAAATTGACGATATTTCCAACCAATTACCCCGATTCCTAATATTTTTCGAACTTGAGAATAAATTCCATCAGCTCCTATTAATAAACGACTAACAACTACGACACCATTATCAAGAATACATCGCCAACAAAAACCGTCATAATGTGTGGATACTAATGTAGATGGGCAATATAATGTTATTGTTTTGAAGTTTACGAAATCTTCCCAAAGCGCTGATTGTAACCGATTATTTTCAATAATGCACCCCATTGTGGATACCCCTGCAGATATGGCATGAAAAATTACTTTTGATGCTGGGCATTCCCATACTTCTAGGCGGTGATATGGTGTGCAAAAATTGGAAGGAATTTTTTTCCATATATTAATTTGTTTCAAAAATTCTATTGAAGCATAATTAATAGCAGCAACTCGAATATGCGGTTTTTTTTTCATGGGAACAGGATGTGTATGATCTACTATGATTACTTTAATACCAGATTTAGAAAGACGTAATGCTAAAGATGCACCTATAATACCAGCGCCAAATATTAATACATCACAGAATAATTTATTCATAATATTTTATTATCTACATAAAGGTTAATCTGTATATAAGTATATTTTTATATGATGTTAAGATTTTATACAGAGAATATGAATTTACGTAAGTAATCGAGCATATAACATATAGGAATTTCAAATTAAATAAATATTTAAAAATTTAAAGATTTAATTGCAATCATATGTCCTTGACATACAATTGCAATTGTTTTAACCTTCAGTATGTTACTAATTTATCGATATAAATTAGTAAATTAAGTTAGTTTTTGTTTATATTTTTAATATGTTGTTATACTTATTATTGTTTATTTTTCAAATTTACAGCATGTATTTAAAAACATGAATATGTTGAAAATTTCTCATCACTTATGATGATGGATTTTTTTATTTCTAAATAATGTTACGTCTTACATTTAATATATTAATTCAATGTAAGTGTCATTATCAATTATTTTTATTCTGATTAATTTAGGGGTAATGTTTGAATTTAGAAACTAAAGAAATTAGATTACAACCAGCAAATAATAAACGTTTGATCAGTCTATGCGGACCTTTTGATGATAATTTGAAGCAATTAGAATCTCAATTGAATATTACTATCAATAGGCGTGATAATTTTTTTAGATTAATAGGAACATCAGTATCAGTTAATGCTGCTACTAATGCTTTGGTGTCTCTATATTCGGATACAGAGACCGAATGTGGTGTGATTCATGACATTGATCCAGAGCAAGTATATTTAACTATTAAACAGATCCAGATATTACAAACTCAATATAAATGTACAAAAACAATTCGCAATACTCTGATACAAATTGAAACAAAACATGGGATAATAAAGCCTCGTACACAAAACCAATCAAAATATATTTATAATATTTTTAATCATGATATCACTTTTGGAATAGGACCTGCAGGGACCGGGAAAACGTATCTAGCTATAGCTGCTGCGGTAGATTTATTAGAACGTAAAAAAAACAAACATATTGTTTTAACTCGTCCTGCTATTGAAGCAGGAGAGAAATTAGGTTTTTTACCGGGCGATCTTAATCAGAAATCTGATCCCTATGTGCGTCCATTATATGATGCTTTATTTAATATACTTGGGCGCGAAAGAGTAGAGCAATTGATACAAAAAAATATAATAGAAGTAGCTCCATTAGCTTATATGCGCGGACGTACACTGAATGATTCTGTCATTATTCTTGATGAAAGCCAAAATACAACTATTACTCAAATGAAGATGTTTTTAACCCGCATTGGATTTCATTCTACAGTGATTATTACTGGAGATATCACTCAAATTGATTTACCATCTAATCAATCATCTGGTTTAACACATGCCATTAAAGTTTTACCCGTAATTAAAGATATTAGTTTTAATTTTTTTACTAAAGAAGATTCGGTACGTCATGCAATAGTAAGTCGCATAATAGATGCTTACGAAGCATGGGATAAGAAAAAAGAATTTTAAATATACATCACAAGATATATAGATATACATGAGAATGATTGTAAATGAAATTGTAAATAAAATAAATAATAGCGATTAATAATTATTATTATAAAGGATTAATGGATGACAAATAATCAAATGATTATCAATTTACAATTAGCATGTAAAAATTTGCATGGATTACCTAATCGGAAAATGTTTCAGTCGTGGGTATCTGCTATATTTTCTGTATATAAAAAAAAAATAGAATTAACTGTGCGTATAGTAGATATAAAAGAGATGCACTATTTAAATTGGTATTATTTAAAAAAAGATTACCCCACTAATGTTTTATCATTTCCTTTTACGCCGCCATTGGAAATGAAATCCCCATTACTTGGTGATGTAGTGCTTTGTCGCCAGATCATAGAATATGAATCTAAAGAAAAAAATGTACCTGGTAGATCGCATTGGGCGCATATGATAATTCATGGGTCACTACATTTATTAGGGTATAATCATATTGTGGACGAAGAA
Organism: Candidatus Blochmanniella camponoti; assembly: GCF_023585825.1. Taxonomy (NCBI): domain Bacteria; kingdom Pseudomonadati; phylum Pseudomonadota; class Gammaproteobacteria; order Enterobacterales; family Enterobacteriaceae; genus Candidatus Blochmanniella; species Candidatus Blochmanniella camponoti. The sequence goes on along the minus strand of NZ_CP097751.1, from coordinate 764,832 downwards.
GCTATATTAATGCAACGAGTAGAAAGAAATATACTTCAGCAATGTGGATATCGAACGTGTTGCCATGTTGCACATAACTAATAAAATCTTTATAAGATATAGTAAATAATATTATGAATAATAATAATTCAGAGGAGAACGTTAATTCTATTCGTAAAAAAAGTTTTTTCACTTTTATACTACATCATCTCTTTCATAGTAGTCCTAAAAATCGCAATGATTTATTAAATTTAATACGTGATTTTGAACAAAATTCTTTGATAAATTCAGATACTCGAGATATGTTAGAAGGGGTTATGGATATTGTTGAACAAAAAGTTAGAGATGTTATGGTGCCTAGGGCGCAAATTATTTTTTTGAAAAATACCCAGTCTTGGGATGAACAACTTAACATTATTATAGAATCTGCTCATTCTAGATTCCCAGTGTTATATGGCAATCAGGATAAAATTAAGGGTGTTTTGATTGCTAAAGATTTATTACCATTCATATTAAAAAAATCACAACCATGTAGTATCGATAAAATTTTACGTCCAGCAATGGTAGTGCCAGAACATAAAGGCGTAGATAGAATGTTACAAGAATTTCGTCTACAACGCTGTCATATGGCTATTGTAATAGATGAATTTGGAGGAATGTCTGGACTGATTACTATCGAAGACATATTAGAATTAATTGTTGGTGAGATTGAAGATGAATACGATAATAAAGATAGTTTTAATATTTGTCAAATAAACCAACATACTTTTATTATTAACGCACTAACCCCTGTTGCAGATTTTAATAAAATGTTTAACACCTGTTTTCATAATGAAGAAATAGATACTATCGGGGGTTTTATTATGCAATCTTTCGGTCATTTACCTACAAATGGAGAATCTATTGATATTTTAGGCTACAAATTTAAAGTTACACTTATAGACAGTCATCGTATTGTGCAATTACTTGTACACATTCCCAAAAACTCATTATATACACCTAAAGAAAATAATTTATAGATATGATTTTTGTTGTTACTACATATTATAAATATAAACAATATTTTGGGTTTTTTACAGTGTTGTTATTTGGAGCATTCGGTATTTTGGGGTTTTCTCCATATAATTTTTGGCCAGCTAGTATTATTTCTTTAACTGTTTTTTTAAAAACAATTTTAGATTCTACATGGAAACAAGCCGCATGGAATACATTTTTTTGGGGTATTGGATTTTTTGGTAGCGGGTTACAATGGATCTATATAAGTATAGATCAGTTTAGTAATATGTGTAATTGTATCAATATTTTATTAATTGTTTTTTTGGTGTTATATCTAATACTGTTTCCTATATTATTTTCTGTCTTATTGTCACTGATGCAATCATATACAACTATATGGTGTGCAGTCAGCGCTGCTCCAGTAATATGGTCAATTGTTGAATATATCAGGGGGTATATGCTCACCGGATTTCCATGGCTACAATTTGGATATAGTCAAATTGATGGCCCCCTCAAAGGTATTGCCCCTATTTTTGGTGTAGAAGGCATTACATTTACTCTTATTTTAATCAGTGGATTATTGGCTGTTTCTATCAAAAGAGCGCAATTATCGTCAATTACCATATCTTTTGGAATATTATTATTATTATCACCCTTAACACGAATACAATGGTATCATTTGCAGCCACAACGCGCTGTTCACGTTTCTTTGGTGCAAGGTAATATTGATCAACATATAAAATGGAATTCTAATTATGTAGAAAAAATACTGCAGACATATATAAGCCATACCTTACCTTTACTTGGCCAAACAAAAATAGTTATTTGGCCTGAATCAGCTATTCCGGGAAATGAAATTGAGCATAATACCATTTTAACATTATTAGATCATAAATGTAGACAATCTCAAACGAATTTAATTACCGGAATTATTGGAATACGTTACGCTAAAAACTATTATCATTACTATAATAGTGTTATAGTACTAGGAGAATCTGAACCCTATAAATATCCGAATCGCAATCGATATGATAAACATCATTTAGTGTTATGGTCCGAAAAGTTTCCATTTCAGAGATTTTTTAAATCACTACTGATTTTTTTTAATGTACCTGTGCCTTTTATGCAAGAAGGTTGTTATTTTCAACCACAATTGAGTGTATCGTGCGTAAAAATGACTACTGCTATTTGTTATGAAATAATTCTTGGTAAACAAATACGTGATAATTTTAAATCTGATACTGATTTTTTATTAACTGTTGCAAATAATGCATGGTTCGGTCATTCTATTGGACCATGGCAATGTTTCCAAATGGCTCGTATGCGTGCCCTAGAATTAGGAAGACCTTTATTATGTAGCACAAACAATGGAATTACTGCGATTGTTAATGCAGATGGTTCTCTGCAAGCACAACTGCCTCAATTCATTTCCGCAGTGCTTAGTGACAAGGTCATTCCAACCACAGGTTTAACACCATATGCAAAATTTGGATCCTGGTTTTTTTTGGGAATTATTATATATATATTTCTAATTTTTAAATGTAAAAATTATATATAATTTTAAAAATTTTTATCAAATCTTCAAAATGAAGAAGTATATAATTACACAGAGATCTCAAAGAGAATATGCTATACTTTTTATTAAGTATTAAAATAAACGTTTCTTATAAAATATAAACAAAATTGATTAAATATTATTAATTACATATATATTGTTATATACTCGCTATTTTTATTGGATCAAAACAATGTTTATCTAGATAAATATTAATATTTGTAATTAACTGCAATTATTAATTAATTAACATTTTTTAATTTATTGTGATATTTATTATGCGTAAATCATATTCTCCAAGCGATATTGAAAGGGCTGTTCAAAAACATTGGTATAAAAATAAGACTTTTTCAGTCATAGAAGACAGTAATAAAGAAAAATATTATTGTTTATCTATGATTCCTTATCCATCTGGAAACTTACATATGGGGCATGTGCGTAATTACACAATTGGAGATGTGATCTCTCGATATCAACGCATGCTTGGAAAAAATGTATTACAACCTATAGGATGGGATGCTTTTGGATTACCTGCAGAACATGCTGCAATTGAAAATAATACAGACCCATCAACCTGGACGTACTCTAATATTAGTTATATGAAAAGTCAATTGCAATCATTAGGTTTTGCTTATGATTGGGATAGAGAGCTTATAACTTGTCACCCAGAATATTATCGATGGGAACAGTGGTTTTTTACTGTATTATATAAAAAAGGTTTAGTATATAAAAAAACCGCATCAGTAAACTGGTGCTCATATCACAAAACGGTTTTGGCTAATGAGCAAGTTATTAATAATTGCTGTTGGCGTTGTCATACCCCTGTAAAATATAAAAGAATTCCGCAATGGTTTCTAAGAATTACTAATTATGCGGATCAATTGTTACATGGATTAGATCAATTAGCATATTGGCCTGAACAAGTAAAAGTTATGCAACGAAATTGGATTGGGCGTTCAGAAGGCGTAAATGTTACTTTTAAAATTGAAAATTCTAATGATACGTTGATAATATATATGACTCGACTAGATATTTTCATGGGAATTACTTATTTAGTCATATCTACAGATCATCCAATAGCATTGCAGGTGGCAAAAATTGATTTAAATTTAGCTCACTTTATTCAAAAAAATAACGATTTTTATACTAAATTAAACAAAAAAAATATTTTTTATTTTGAAAAAAAGGGCATGCCTACTCATATCTATGCAATACATCCGATTACTAATAGTAAATTACCAATTTGGGTCGCCAATTTTGTAATACCTATGGAGTATGATGGAATAGGAGCAGCTATATCAATCCCAGCTCATAATCAACAAGATTGGGAATTTGCTCATAAATATAATCTGCCAATAAAACCTGTTATAAAGAATCTGGATGCAATTGAACCAAATATTGCGATGCAAGCAATGACTTGTGATGGGATATTATTTAATTCTGGTGAATTCGATGGATTAAGTTCTTGTACTGCGTCTAACGCAATTGTCAAATCGTTAATTGCGCGCGGTGCAGCCCAACATACAGTGAATTATCGCTTAAAAGATTGGGGTATTTCGCGTCAACGTTATTGGGGGGTTCCTATCCCTATGGTAACATTATCTAACGGCGTTGTTAAGCCAGTACTGTTGGATCGATTGCCAGTAATTCTTCCAAAAAATATGTCAACTATACAAAGAAGTGACGATGGATATGTCAATAGTTTTTTAAAAATGTATCCTAATTGGATTCAAACTACTTATAAAGGACAAACAGCCATTCGTGATACTGATACTTTTGATACTTTTATGGAGTCATCTTGGTATTATGCTCGTTATACTTGTCCTCATTATCATGAAGCGATGTTAAATGTGCGTGCTGCTAATTATTGGTTGCCAGTTGATCAATATATAGGTGGAATTGAACATGCTATTATGCATTTGTTATATTTTCGATTTTATCATAAATTAATGCGTGATGAAGGATTAGTGTATTCCGATGAACCTGCAATACGTTTATTATGTCAAGGTATGGTATTAGCAGACTCTTTTTATTATGCGTCTCCTAATGGCCAACATATATGGGTAGACCCAACTAATGTGACAATAAAACGTGATAGAATAGGAGGTGTTGTCAAAGCTATTGATAAAAACGGACGTGATTTAATTTATGCTGGAATGTGTAAAATGTCAAAATCAAAAAATAATGGTATTGATCCAAATATAATTATTGAAAAATATGGCGCAGATGCAGTGCGATTTTTTATAATGTTTGCTGCTCCAATTGAAGCACCATTGGAATGGAAAGAATCTGGCATAGAAGGTGCACAGCGTTTTCTTAAACGTATTTGGAACTTAATATATCGTCATATCCAAGATGGACCTGTAGATACATTACGTGTTGTAACACTGAATCATGCGCAAAAATTTATTCGATACAATGTACATAAAACCATAGAAAAAGTTACTGACGATATTGATCGTAGGCAATCATTTAATACTGCTTTATCGGCTATTATGAAATTAGTAAAAAAGTTATACAATGCCCCTAAAACAAGCATGCAAGATAGAGCAGTATTACAAGAGGCTTTATTAGTAATAGTGAGGCTGCTATATCCATTTACTCCACATATTAGTTTTATTTTATGGAAGGCTTTAGGAGGATCTGAAGATATCGATAATGCAACGTGGCCTATTGTAGATACACAAGCAATACAAAATGACAGAACGCTCGTTCTAGCACAAATTAATGGAAAGATGCGACACAAAATTTTTGCGCCATTAAATAGTGATAAGAATGTAGTTTATAAATTGTTAGAAACAGAGGGAGTTTTAAATAAATATCTTATTGGAAAAAAAATAAATAATATCATTTATGTTCCAAATAGAGTAATTAATATCATTGTAAAATAGTTAGTAATATGCTGGACATTGCTTATATAAAAAAAATTATTTTTTTAATGATTATAAGTGTTTTGACTGTGATTATCTTTACAAGTTGTGGTTATCGATTATATACAGATATAACCGTAAAAAAATTACGAACAAATAATATAAGATCTATAATATTATGCAGTTATGACCCATTTGGTCCGATAACTCGAGCTATAATGACTGAGTTGTACGCAAGTCGTATTGATATTTTTGATGATTTAAATGATTTACATGATAATGTGTGTACACGAGAGGCACAGATTCCTCGTTTAAATATCGTCAACGCTTCAGAAAAACATATAACCACTTCTGTATTTCAGAACGGAAAAGAGGCTGGATATCGATTGACATTGAGTATACAAACTCATTTATTCATTCCAAACAAAAATTATTACCCCATCAGTGTTTATGTGTATCGTTCACTTATAAGAAATCCTGAAAAAGCTTTATTTAATGACACGCAAGAAAATGATATTCGTAAAGAAATATATCGAGATGCGGCTCAACAGCTAATATATCAATTATTTCTGCGATGTGAAGATTTTAGTTAGGATATGTTGTAAAATTATTTTTATATTTAATATAAATTTTTTATTTCACTATCAACATATATTATGATTTGGATATACCCAGAACAATTGTTTATAGAATTGAAAAAAGAGTTGAGATCTGTTTATGTATTATTAGGGAATGATTCTTATTTTTTAGGAGATAGTTATCTGAATATTGTTAATACAGCCAGAATGCTAAATTTCAATGAATCTGTTAATATAGCATTGGATATGTATTCTGATTGGGAGAATATATTTAATTTGTTCAGAGTATCAAGTTTATTTGAAAAACGCAGAATATTATCACTGAAATTTCCTCAAAATTATCCTGCTGCTATTTTAAAAAAAAACGTGCCTTTATTATTCTCATTGCTTCATGATGATTTAGTATTAATTTTATATATTCATGAATCAAATCAAATTAATAAAAATAATATTTGGTTACAATGTTTTAACGACATAGGAATGTTCGTTGATTGCAGCACTCCTACGCATACACGCTTGATAATGTGGATAGAAAATCAAGCTAAAAATATGAAACTTGTTATAGAAAATTTAGCTTGTCAATTATTATGTTATTACTACGAAGGTAATTTAACATTATTAAATCAAACGTTGCAAAATCTGTCTTTAATCTATCCTGATGGAAATTTAAATTTTATTCGTGTAAAAAAAATAGTAACTGATTCAGCATGTTTTAATATGAATCATTGGATAGAGTCGATTTTAACAGGCAACAAACAACGTGCTGATCGTATTCTAAAAAAATTGGAATATATAGGTGTCGATTTAGAACTATTATTATGCAAAATTAAATCTGAAATACTGATAATAACTAACATGAAATACAATATGGTACAAGGAAAATCATTATTTAATTTGTTGAAAACATATAAAATATATAGAAAGTATCATTGTATGTTATTATCTAGAGCGGTTAATCGATTAAGTTTATATCAATTACATCAAGCAATAGAATTATTAGCGCAAATAGAATTAATATATAAACGAGATTATATTGTTTTGTCACGATCAAGTTTTGAACTATTATCACTCATATTATGTTACGATAAGAAGGTTGCGCTTAAATAGCGATTTTTATCCAAATACGTTAGCCATATTTATAATAAAATTTTTATCAATCTTATTTATTAGATGATTTGTATACACATGTGTTTTTGTTATCAAAAATAATTCACAATAAAGATATTAATGATTTTTTGATTGATTATATTGATGTGTTTAAAATAATTTTTCAATTTTTTATTAAAAAATAGTTATATGTACATGTATTACCACATATTGTTATATGTGTGGGTATAAATTGCAAAAATTATAATTCTTATGAAATAAGATAATGATATCGTATACATTTAGTATGATAATACGTGTTGATATTTGAATATTTAACGGAATAACATTTTTATTTAGGCTATATAAAAACAACAAAACACAATAATAATTTGCCATTTACTACATTTCTACAGTAAATATAGATTTATAATGTTGTTTTTTGTTAGAATTAACAATGTGTTATAACTCTATATTTATCTTAAAAGTTAAAAATTGATAAGATAATTATTGTATTATTTAGTCAAATGCCATACATTATTTGTATATTAAAACAGCAAAAAGTCACACGTAAATACATATTTAGGCATTAAATCGTGCAATCCGATGTTCTGAAAGAATTTATAGTTAATGTTATATGTAATATACAGGGACAAGATATTGCGTGTTTTGATATGTCTGGTAAAACTAATATTACAGATATTATGATTATTTGTACTGGTATGTCTCGTCGTCATGTAATTTCTATATCTCAAGATATATTACGTAAATCTCGTAGTTTAGGGATACAGCCTTATGGTGCAGAAGGTATGAGCATTGGTGAATGGGTTTTAGTAGACTTAGGTGATGTAGTTATACATGTGATGCAAAAAGAAATTCGTAAATTATATGAATTAGAGAAGCTTTGGAACTAACATATATTATAAAGATCTGTTTAGGATATAGTATTACGTGTACATAGCAATGCATCTATTAAATACGTGTATAATTATTTATATCAATGATTAATATTAGATATAAATAAATTTTGATTAAATGAAGTCTAATGGTCACCAAATTTTTCATAATTATTCAGCTGAGTCGTTGTTATTTGCGCGTCGTATAACAATTGCATCTGTTTTTGTGTTATTGATCATTGGCATTTTGTTTATTCATCTATATCAGATACAGATAATTCATTTTGATATGTATACTACTCGTTCTAATGAAAATCGTATTAAGATTATTCCTATTCCACCTAAAAGGGGAATTATTTATGATCGCAATGGAATAGCTTTAGCATTAAATCGTACCATTTACCAATTAGAAATAGTTCCAGAAAATGCAACTGATTTAAGTCATACGATTCATGAGTTGAAATTATTACTAAATTTAAGTGATCATGATATAGAACGTTTTGAAAAAAATCGGAAACGTTCTACCCAATTCGTTTCGTTGCCTATTAAAATTGATTTAACGGAAGAACAACAAGCTCGATTTGCTGTTAATAGGTTTAGGTTTTCCGGGGTAACAATCAAAAGTTATCAACGTCGTTACTATCCTTATGGATCCGATGTAACTCATGTTATCGGATACGTCGCTAAAATTAACGGGGAAGATATAAAACGATTGAATAAGCAGGGTATTTTGGGTAAGTATATTGCCGCTCCTAATATAGGAAAATTAGGTATTGAACGCTATTACGAAAACATTTTACATGGGACGCCAGGATATGGAGCTGTAGAAATAAATAATCGCGGAAAAGTGATTAGAGAATTATATAAAAAATCCCCGATACCAGGAAAAAATATTATTTTAACATTAGATTTGAATTTACAACAGTACATTATAAAATTATTAGTAGGAAATCGATCTTCTGTAATAGTTGTTGACCCTCGCAACGGAGGAATTCAAGCTTTAATTTCGCATCCTAGTTATAATCCAAACTTGTTTGTTGACGGTATCTCCAATACAGAATATAGCATTTTATTAAAGGATAACAATTGTCCTTTACTTAATCGTGCCACCCAAGGGATATACCCTCCTGCATCTACAGTAAAACCTTATATTTCTGTATCTGCTTTAACATTAGGGGTGATTAATCAGAATTTTTTATTTTCTGATCCTGGTTGGTGGCAATTACCTGGTTCAGAAAAACGTTTTCGTGATTGGAAGCGTTGGGGGCATGGTGAACTAAATATTACGAAAGCTCTTGAAGAATCTTCTGATACTTTTTTTTATCAGATAGCCTACAAAATGGGAATAGATAATTTATCAGAATGGATGAATAAATTTGGGTATGGTAGATATACTGGTATCGATCTATTCGAAGAATTAACAGGTGTTATGCCGACCAAGGCATGGAAAATACAACGTTTTAAGCAACCATGGTATCAAGGAGATACGATACCGGTAGGAATTGGGCAAGGGTACTGGACCGCTACTCCTATACAAATGTCTAAAGCTTTAATTACTTTAATTAATGACGGTAACGTGCGCATTCCGCATTTACTTGATAGTGTTTTATTAGAAAAAAATTGCGTCCCATATCATCAAACGGAATGGGATCAGGTAGGTGACCCAAAATCAAATGTATGGAAAATCGCTAAAGATGGAATGTTTGGAGCAGCTAATCGTCCAAATGGTACGGTAAGTAGGAGTTTTTCTGGTGCTTCATATAAAGCAGCAGCGAAATCTGGTACAGCACAATTATTTAATTTAAAAAGTAACCAAAATTATGATCCAAACAAGATTTCTGAATCTCTTAGGGATCATAAATTGATGACTGCTTTCGCTCCATACGAAAATCCTACGGTAGCTGTGGTAGTAATTTTAGAAAACGCTAGGATTGGAGTATCAATAGGATCAATTACAAGAAAAATATTTGATTATGTCTTATTGCAATAAATAAACATTTAATTGAGTTTTTTTATTTATTTTGTCAATCTAACTAGTTATCGTAATGCATCATGAGTCAAATTATTCGTAAAAATTCATTATGGAATAAATATCATATTGATTTAACATTATTTCTTTTGATTATTTGTTTACTATTATACGGAACTTTCATAATGTGGAGCGCGTGTGGTCAAAATTTTGAAATGATGCGACTAAAAGTGTTTCAAATTATAGGAGGGTTATTATTGATGTTTTTTTTAGCACAAGTTCCGCCTAGAGCTTATGAGTTTTGGACACCATATATATATTTTTTATGTCTTATATTATTAATATCAGTCAATTTGATTGGTCAAATTAGCAAAGGAGCTCAACGTTGGTTAGATTTTGGTATCATAAGATTTCAACCATCAGAAATAGTTAAGATTTCTGTTTTGCTTATGGTAGCGCGTTATATTGATAGGGAGCAGTATCCGCCATCCTTAAAAAATGTTGGTATTGTACTATTATTAATTATGATTCCTACCATATTTATGTTGTTACAACCAGATTTGGGCACAGCAATTTTAACAGTTAGTTCTGGATTTTTTGCGTTATTTTTATCTGGAATTAGTTGGAAATTAATTGTGTTTACATTATTACTCATGGTTTTATTTGCTCCTATGTTTTGGTTTTTTTGTATGCACGATTATCAGCGCTCTAGAATAGAGATATTATTACATCCAGAAATAGATCCACAAGGCGCTGGGTATCATATTATTCAATCAAAAATTGCTATCGGTTCAGGTGGTTTCACTGGGAAAGGATGGTTACATGGAACACAATCACAGTTAGAATTTTTACCAGAACGTCATACTGACTTTATTTTTTCAGTGATAGGAGAAGAACTAGGATTTTTTGGGGTATTAATATTGTTGTCGTTATATTTAGGGATTATACTTCGTGGACTCCTTATTGCTGTTAACACGCAACATATGTTTGGGCGATTAATTATTGGAAGTTTTATGTTAGTATTGTTTATGTATATATTCGTAAATGTTGGTATGGTTAGCGGTCTGCTACCAATAGTAGGTATTCCGTTACCATTAATAAGTTATGGTGGTTCATCTCTATTAGTATTAATGGCAGGATTTGGAATTGTTATGTCAATAAACGGACATAGAAAAATGATTTCTAAAATTTTATGAATTAGCAAACGCTATATAATACGTTATCAATTTTATTATATATATTATTAATTTTGCAAAATTTTAAAAATCTAAAAAAATAAAAATAATAATTAATATAAATGTAATAATTTAATAATCAATAATATTAAGAAATAAAATTATATCATGGATTCATGAGCACATAAGCTAATTAATATGTAATTATATTACATAGGTAAATAAAGATACGTTATCAACAGATAAACAGATTTGAACTTATATAAATAAATAATAAATGTATTAAATGATTGTATGATGTGTATTGTCATCATTTATTATAGATTACAGTTGACTTAGTGCGTACATGAGTTTTATTTTTTATAAAATAAAATGACATGCGCTGTTTTAAAAAATTCTTCTAATTATTTATTTAAAGATCAATAATTTTTTAAAAATTATTTTAGTGTGTGTTCTTACAAATTTGCATGATACATGTAACTCCAGAAATTAGTAAGAACATGCCAATTAAAATTAAGGGAGATGGCCATAATTGTTGATGTATGCATGAATACATTAAACCTGCTACAGTTTCTACCACAATTAATGGTCCTATTAATGTTGTTGGTAATCTTTGACTAGCTTCGTTCCAAAAGAATGTGCCTAACCAAGAACAACAGAATCCAATTAATACCATCAAAAAAATAAAAAAAATTGGTCTAGGCCCAAAGGGTAATGAAAATTCATCTTGAATCAGATCCGAACAGCAGATACATACAAAAAAATAAACGAGACAGGATAGTGGTAAAGTAACCATTCCTTGTGCATTAGCCCAAGTCATAGGCTTATTGTGTGGATGTGTTTTTAACCAATGTGCATTCCTTAACGCGTACCATGCCCAACATAAAACAGAAACAATTGCTAAAATTATTCCGCTTGCGTATTGCCATATATTAAGTATAAAAAATTCAGATCGCAATTCAGAAATGTTTACACATAATAAGCCTGTTCCCATTAGAAACAATGATATCAGAAAAGTATGGTTTGGTAATTTTTGTTCATTAGGAGAAATGATATGTGTTGTTACAGTTAACATTAGAGGTAATGTGCCGATAATAGCAGTTGAAATTGGAACTCCGATGCGTTGAATAGCGCTTGTTAAACAAGTATAATATACTAGATGACCTGTTAAAACTAATTTTATTGCTTCTAACCAATCTTTTAATAATAATTTGCGTAAACGCGCTCTATCGTACCATGATAGTGGCAATGAAATTAATCCAAACGCAATATAACGACCCGATGCTTGTAATATGCTGGGGTATTCTGGGATTAATAAAGGACCTATAAAAATCAATCCCCATAATAATCCTGAGATTACGGCAAAAGCAATTCCTAATATCATGATATTTTTACTATACTAATGAAATATGCCCGATACTATTATTTATTAGAAATTTATTTTTATTAAATCAAAAGTATATATTATCAAGTATACACATTTGTATTAAACCATGCCATGTTATATGAATTATTTAATTAAGACTGATTTATGCAATTGTTGCGACCAATTATATATGATGATAAATTATATGATGATAATGCGCCCTATAGGATTCGAACCTATAACTTACAGCTTAGAAGGCTGTTACTCTATCCAATTGAGTTAAGGGCGCGTCACTGTATATTTTACTAAATAATTATTCTCTTTTCGAGATATCTTATTAGATCAAATATTTTCTCTCAAGAAGTATATGCTTAGAGAAAGTATATAATTTAAACTTAATAGTAATATATATTACAGAAAATAATATCATTGTGTTAATATATAATTTATTGGATACATTTTAAAATGATCGCTAAGATAATTGATGGTAAATATGTTTCTGAAAAAATAAAACAAGAAATAGCTAAACAAGTGCGTAAAGATATGAATTCCGGAAAACGTGCTCCAGGATTGGCTATGATTCTAGTAGGACATAATCCAATTTCTCAGATATATGTAACGAATAAGAAAAAAGCATGTGAACAAGTGGGTTTGATTTCATTTCTTTATACTTTGCCTGTTACGGCTACTGAAAATGAGATTTTTCAATTAATTGAAACTTTAAATAATGATAGTCGTATAGATGGTATTTTAATTCAGTTACCATTACCAAATAAGTTAAATAAAACAAGTGTTTTAGAGCATATTGCTCCTGATAAAGATGTAGATGGTTTTCATCCATATAACGTCGGGCGTTTATGTCAACGATCTCCTACATTACGTCCTTGTACTTCTCGAGGTATTATTACTTTATTAGAATGGTATAATATAGATTTGTTTGTATTACATGCGGTCGTAGTTGGAGCATCAAATATCGTTGGCCGGCCTATGACTATGGAATTATTATTGGCAGGTTGTACGGTATCTGTTACTCATCGTTTTACTCAAAATTTGAAAATATACATTGAAAATGCTGATTTATTAATTGTGGCGGTGGGTCAAGCAAATTTTATTCCTGGTAGTTGGATAAAACAAGGGGCTATAGTAATAGATGTTGGTATTAATCGATTAAATAACGGAAATATAGTAGGTGATGTTCAGTTTTCTAGCGCTTACGAACGAGCTGCATATATTACTCCTGTTCCGGGTGGAGTAGGTCCAATGACGGTAGTAACACTTATTCAGAATACCTTGCAAGCTTATGATAATCATCATTTAGTAGGATAATTCTTATTTATTCCATCTTTAATTATTTTATTAATTACTATTTATATTATTTGAAATGCCATTTCGTTATCCCTGTAGGCCCATCTTCTAATGTTATTCCCATAACGGTTAATTTCTTTCGTATGCTATCAGCTAATTCCCACTGGTTATTTTTTCGTGCAACTTCGCGGCATTGAATTAATTTTTGAATTTTTTCAAAATGACAATTTTTATTATGTTTTGATGTTATTTGTTTTAAGAAAATTTCTGGATTTTGATATAATAATCCGATAATATTTGCTAAATATTTTAAGGTAGCTGCCATACCTTGAGTAAGTGCATGACCTTTAACTTTTAAATTATTTAATCTATGTGCTATGTCAAATAATACTGAGTATGCCTCTGGTGTATTGAAGTCATCGTTCATTTTAGAAATAAATTTTGATATAAAATATTCTCCTCCATTAGGTTGAATTGTAGGATTAGTATCTCGTAAAGCTATGTACAGCCGTTTTAAAGATGTTTGCGCGCTTTTAAGATTATTGTCATTATATTTTAATTGACTGCGATAATGAGAAGACATTAAAAAATATCTTATTGTTTCAGGATCATAATGTTTTAAAACATCACGTATGGTAAAAAAGTTATTTAATGATTTTGACATTTTTTCATAGTTTAATAACAAAAGACCAGAATGCATCCATATATTTGCATAAGAAGTCTCATTAGCACATACAGATTGAGCAATTTCGTTGTCATGATGTGGAAAAATTAAATCTGATCCTCCACCATGAATGTCTATTTGATTGCCGAAAATGGAATAATTCATAGCGGAACATTCAATGTGCCATCCCGGACGTCCATCTCCCCATGGAGATGACCAACACGGCTCACCAGGTTTATTATTAGATGTTGTTTTTTTCCACAATACAAAATCATCCATAGGGTTTTTTTTTATATTTGATATTTTTAAGATATTATCATGTATTTCAGGTGGATTTTTTTTGTGAGATAAGACACCGTAATTGCGCATAGTTTTCACAGAAAACATTATATCTCCATTAGGGGCAGTATATGCATGTTTTTTTGAAATTAACAAACAAATGAATTTAATGATTATATCAATATGTTCAGTTACTTTTGGTTCATAATTTGGGCGTAATATATTTAATGCATCTAAGTCTAAATGCATTTCTTGAATCATACGATTCGTTAGGTGTTCGGTAGTTTCGTTATTTTCATAAGCTCTTTTTATAATTTTATCATCTATATCTGTAATATTACGGACGTAATCTACCTGATATCCACAATGACGTAAATAGCGAATAATACTATCAAATACTATAAATGTTCTAGCATGCCCGAGATGGCATAAATCATAAACTGTAACACCACAAACATATATTTTGATTTTACCAGCATCAATAGGTATAAACTTTTCTTTTTTTTTTGTTAAGGTATTAAAAATTTTAAGCATTTTAATTTATTCTACAATATACGCGGCAATATATTGATCTTTAGTATATAAGCCTCATAGGCTTAATAAGATCTTCAAACAATATTATGTATAATCTAATTAGTTGAGTATTGGGATCATCGCTTTCATATATAAAACATAACATATGTTATCTTAGTCATAAGTATATGACAATGTTTATTGCATAGTCAGTATAATTATAATTGATGATCACGTTACACGATTTAATCGTGTACACTATAATTCGTATATAGCGTGGTGTTTATTTATATAAGTGTTTTTATTTAATTATTCAATTTTTAACGAATAGTTTTGATCTGGAATGTTAAAAATGTGATAATAATCATAACCATTATTATTCAATATGTGTGCGCATGTCTATTTTATTTATTTCAGATGTTCATTTATGCACTAAATCTCCATATATTACTGATGGGTTTTTGCGTTTTTTAAATTATCGCGCAATGCGCGCTAAATCTCTTTATATTTTAGGAGACTTGTTTGAAACTTGGTTAGGAGATGATGATTGTAATCTATTGCATATTAACATCGCCAAAGCTTTGAAAGCGTTAAATCAAAAAAGAATTTCGTGTTATTTTATTCATGGAAATCATGATTTTTTATTAGGACAGAAATATGCTAGAGAATGCGGAATGACGTTATTATCTTCTAATCAAGTTTTAAAATTAGCGTCAGGAAAAAAAATAATCATTTTACATGGAGATATTCTTTGTGCTAAAGATAGTTCATATCAATTATTTAGAAAATGTTTACGTCATATTATAGTACAGCGGTTATTTTTATCGTTACCATTATCCATACGCTCACGAATATTTAGTGCTATACGTGCATGTTGCGTACAACATACAAAATACAAATCAAAAAAAAAATTAAATATTAATTTAAAAACGGCTACAGATATTTTAATTCAGAACCATGCGGATATTATGATTCACGGGCATACTCATCAACCTGCGATTCATAAGATTTACAGATCCAAAAAAGATGTTTTTAGAATAATAGTGCTAGGATGTTGGGATAAATACGGTTCAATGATAGAAGTAAATGAAAAAAATAATGATATACTATTTACAGAATTTCCATTAGATGAAACAATAAAATATTAAATTTGACACTTTTATATTAATCGTAAAAAATATCTATATATTATAGATATTTTTTATTGGAAATAACAATATTATTATTTAAAGTAATATTAAAAATGATGTTAAGACGCATACACTCTGTCTTTATGGTATACGTATGAGATATACATAGGAGTTTTTATTGCATATATTCATTAAGATTATTTAAAAAATTATATGTGTGGTTTCGTTTTTGTTAGAATGCATGTTTTCACTATAGTTGTATTTGAAGATTTCTTACAGCGCTTGTGTTTGTTGTTTTATAATACAAAAAATTATTAACAAGCATTTAATCAAATAAATGTGAGTACTATTTAATGATTACTCATTTTTTTGTTAAAAGATAGTTTATTAATTAACAGAACTTAAACTTATCTTATTTAAAGAATAAAATAACAAACATAATACGTACGCTCTTTTTAAGATACCATGGAATTAAGCATGCCGTGTTACAATATTAACATAGAAATTATATGAAAGAAGTCAATATAATCAGTGTTTTATAATTGTCGAATATATTTTCTTATACTACATGCAGTACTTAGAATAAAATTTCCTATCATATTTTTATATGAATTTTAAAATAATTTATGTATCCGTAATGTTGTGTTGAATGTTCACTATTTGATGGTCAGGTCTAAGTATTTGATTATAAAAGTAATATATTATTCATTGTCATGTTTTTTGATTAATTAGTATTTAGTGTCTGTTTATATATGTAAATTAATTATTAATGCATGGTTACATTTTTTAGGAATCAAACCACAACGTATAATTAATAGGATAACGATTTTATACGCTGTTATTATCTATAATGATATTGATATCAATAATAAAACTGGAATGAGAAATGATAATAAGCATCATGAACTAATGATATTAATTAATTCTTTGTAGATTTCAGAAATGTCACGATTTCCATCAATAGAAAAATATTTCATTTTTTTATATTTCGATTCTTCTCGATAATAATCTAACACTGGTTCAGTGTGTTGGTGGTAATTACTTAATCGTTTACGTATAGCTTCTTCATGGTCATCTTTTCGAGTAGTTAAAATTTCTCCGGTAATATCATCTAATCCATAATTTCTAGGCGGATTGAATTTAATATGATAAGTTCTACCAGAGCTTACATGTATTCTTCGGCCTACAATACGATCAATAATCACAGAATCTGATGCAAAAAATTCTATGATGTAATTTACAAAAATTTTACATTGTTTCATAGATTTTGCTTGCAAAATTGTTCTAGGAAAACCATCTAATAAAAATCCATTACGACAATCATGTTGATTAATACGTGTGTTAATTAATTGCACCATAAATTCATCATTTACTAAATCACCAGTATGCATGATATTTATTATATTTTTATGAAATGCACAGGATTTATATGCACTTCTAGTTAGTTCTTGACGTAACATCATTCCTGTAGAAATATTTGGAATATTATACTTATTTGCAATAAGATGAGCTTGTGTTCCTTTTCCAGATCCAGGAGGCCCTAAAAATATAATACGTATCAAATTTAATTCTCAATAAAATTATAAAAATTTAGTAAACAATATTTATAATATGTCAAAACATTATCTACTCAGATATAAGTAGTAGTGTTTTATCTAAACATAGATTTAATTTATATTAATTTAATTTCAATAATTATTATTGTATCATAACTAAAATATAAAATTATATTTTATTAACTGATTACTTTAGATTATAAAAGTGATTGTTTATATTTATACTGTATGAATAATCAATCAATAATTAAATCAAAAAACAAATTAAGATATTTAATAGGATTGCAAGTATTTATGCATATTTTTAAATTAATTTCTTTGCATGTGGTTGTTTAATGAATAATTTTTTAATTTAATTTTTGATCATTAAATATATAAAATAATAATTAATTATTATAAAAAAATAACAGTAATAGTTCTATTAATTAATGAAAAATTACATTTTTAAAATATACAATTGATATTAACTTGTTATATTACATCATAATTTAGATGTAATTGAGAGATAGTATATTGTATTTAATTAATTTTATAGGTTTTTATTCTGATCGTAAAGTACTTGAATATCATTTTCATCTATTTCGGCATCAAAAAAAGATTTAATCATTTTAACGTACGGATCACTTGAAAATTCTTGCTTTACTAATGATATTTTTTCTTTATATAAAGTATGTAAATATTCCATTGGTGTTTTTATTGCATAATTGTCATCTTTTTTTATATGTAATTTTATTGGTATACCCATATTATTGCTGAGTGATTTTTGTATGATATTATGGGATTCTATAGAATTTAAATGTTGATAATCAGAGCGAACATGTAAGCATATTTCATCTGAAGAAATTTTTTCTTTCCACGAATTCATAACTAATTTTTTTTCTAATTTTGGTAATGACAAACGATATATTTGTGATATCCATAAATCATTATTTATTGCTTGTTGAAGTATTTCTTTTATGAAATCGGGCATATTTTGATGGTTTTTATGCGGATTTTCCTTATCATTACTGTTATTACTAAATTCTAAATATCCTGATAAATCTTTATTAATTTTATCGAAACGATCAGAACTATTTTTTAAAATTATTGTATTAATACTGGTAAATCGTTCTAATATATCTTTTATTTTTTTTTGAGATTCTGAAGTTAAATTTGATCTTTTTTCTATTACATTTAACTTGTTACGTTCTTTATATTGTAATAGCTTTGATCGAGCTTCTAATATTGTAGAAGTAATATTTGCGATATTTCTATTAGAGACAGATCTTGAAATGTTTGGTTTAGTATTATCCAAATGTAATTCGGATTTTTTGAAATTTAAGAGTAATATATTATTTGTTTTTTTTGATTTTTCTATATTTAGTACATTCTTACTACCTTGATTATGGTTTTTTTTTTGAAAAAGATCAGTAGCAATATATTGTGTATCATTAGTATTCATTTCAGAATTATTATCTGAGCATACAGATTTTGCAAGTATATTATCATTATCATTATCATTATCATGTTTTTTGTTTGCTATGTCTACATCAGGACGAAAAGCTAATGCTCGTAACATGGTCATTTCTATTCCCATGCGATGACTAGGAGCATACGGTAATTCGCGACGACCTAATAGAAATATTTGATAATATAATTGTACATTTTCTGGCGTAATACGATTACTTAATTTACGTATACGTTGATTGATATGTTGTGTTATATTCTTATCCTCTTTTTGTACAGAATTTGATAGAAATTGACCTATAGCTATTTTCTGTAAGATAGTAAGAATTTCATTAAAAACATAATCCCAATGGATTCCCAAAACAGTCAAATTTTCAATTTGGTGCATAATATTATGTATATCTTCATCAATTAAGCTCTCAATTAAACATAATGGATGTTCGATATTCGATATACCAAACATATTATTAATAACACTATTAGTTATCTCATTATTTCCCAAGACAATAGCTTGTTCTGCCAAACTAAGCGCATCACGCATACTTCCTTTTGATGCATATGCTAATGATTCTAAAGCAGAAGTTTCTATGTTTATGCTTTCTTTATGAAAAATATACGTTAGTTGAGTTATAATTTGAGAAATATTTAGAGGTTTCAAGTGAAACTGTAAACATCGGGATAAGATAGTCTCCGGTAATTTTTGGTATTCAGTAGTAATCAAAATAAATTTAACATGTGTAGGTGGTTCTTCTAATGTCTTTAATAAGGCATTGAAACTATGACGTGATAACATATGTACTTCATCTATGAGATATACTTTAAAGCGACCTCGAGATGGCATGTATTGTACATTATCTAGAAATTCCCTAGTATCTTCTACTTTAGTGCGTGATGCTGCGTCTATTTCAATTAGATCAATAAAACAACCTAATTCAATATCTTTGCAATTATTACATTGACCACACATGGTATATGTTGTACCTTGTTCACAGTTTAATCCTTTTGCGAATAATCGAGCAATAGTAGTTTTTCCTACTCCTCTTGTACCGGACAATATATAAGCGTGGTGAATTTTATTTAATGAAAAAGTATGTGTTATTGCTTGAATGATGTGTTCTTGCCCTACAATATCAGAAAATTTTTTTGGACGCCACTTACGGGCGAGTACTTGATAACTCATAAGGATACAGCTCGTATAGTAATTATTATAAATATAAGAACTAAAACTTATTGGTTTAGTGATGGGATATTTTAATGATTAGAGAACGTCACTAAACTAGTGGAATTTATTCCTATTTTCTTTAATAATGATTTTCCACCTAAGCTTTCTAAATCTATTATAAATCCAGCATGATTTACTTCTCCTCCTAACCGTCTGATTAATTTTACTGCTGCTGCGATTGTTCCGCCCGTTGCTAATAAATCATCTATAATTAAAACTTGGTCACCTGGAGTAATAGCATCGGTGTGTATTTCTAAGAATCCGTTATCATATTCTAAAATATATGGCTCTCTAATAGTATCACGGGGTAATCTTCCTGATTTACGGGCTGGAATAAAACCTAATTTCAGTATTAATGCTAATGGAGCACTGAATAAGAATCCTCTAGCTTCTATACCTACTACTTTAGTTAGTTTATGATTTCTATAATGATAGGCCAAAAGAGTAATGCTTGCCGAATATGCTTGAGGATTTTTTAATAATTCAGTGATGTCTCGAAATAAAATGCCTTTTTTTGGATAATTAGGTACAAATTGGATACTTTTTTTGATCAATTCTAATTGTTGATCCGTAACATTTGTCATATTTTTTCCAAAATAGAAACAATATTTATCTGTATTTGTATACATTTATATATAAATTTTCTTTTGCCACTAAATTTTAGTAAATTACTTTATTCGTAAAACAATATTATATATTTGTATAATTTATAATATCGTTTTTCAATAAAAATAATTTAAATATGATACATGTGCCTTATATATATTTTTAATAAAAATTTCAAGTATTTATTTTAAATAAATGAACATTTTTTACAAGAATATTTTAAATACAGTATATAGTATAAATATATATAATTGAAATATGTATTCAATTATTTGGTTATTAATGATAAATGAGTACATCTTATTTTTTAAATAATAATATGTAAAATGGTTATATAGTCAATATATAATGTATTTTAGGATAAAAAATTATTAAATCTAAATAAATTTTTAAATATTATTAGCAATTTGTAAATTTTTTGTTTAAATATATTTAATTATTTGTAAAAGATATGTTTTTTAGTGATATTAGTATCGAATTAATTTAGATACTTTTTGGTTGATTGTTTATTTGTATTCGCAGTATCGTACGTTCTAAAGATTAAAAATTATGGTTTTTAGTAAAAGCATAAAAAATTGAAACTTAATATGTTTGAGAAGATATAAAAGTATAATGATAAATATGTTTTTAAAAAATAAACACGATACTTGTAATAACGATATCTTGAACATTTCTATTTCATTTCGTGATATTTTATATGACCAAATATCTATTCGGTAGATCAAATAAAGACGCTGATAAATATTCCTATATTATTTTTTAAAAAATAAACGCATTTTCTCTGTCAGAGGGACAGAGAAAATATACAGTTACATTTTATTTTTTTATCAATATGAAAGCCTCGTAAAAATTAAAATGCCACCTCTACTTTATTGAGGATGCTAAACAAAATACCCATCGTAGTTCTTTATTACGGCTGCTTCTTTCCAGACCTGACCGATTTTTTAAAAATTATTATGGATAATTTGATAACATCCCTTTAGGGATTATCTGTGATTATCTTAAATTTTTCAAGTAATAATTAAATATTTGAGTATAAAAAAGATTTACACAAAAATACATTTTGTGTTTGTAATCATGTGGTTTAAAAAATATTTTTTAATTTTGAAATTAGTTGATTAAAACATTTATAATGTGATTTTAGAAGTTGTGCGACTATAGATGCCAGGATTTTTGTATTTTAATTTTTAATGATTTTCATAAATTTTTTATTAATTACCATTTAATGCTAATAGTTAATATTGATGTTCAAAAAATTATCTCAAATAGTTTGATTACCATTGTTCTTATCACCGAATAAAGATAAATGCAGCGTGCTTAGTAGTGTTTAGTGTATAATTTAATGGAAATATCATAGTCATTAGGTCTATAGTATATAGAAAATTTTTTAAATAATTAAAACACACTAACCATGGTATAAAAAAATTACTCTATTTAATTAGAACATCATAACTATAGTTCTTATATATATATTTCATATGTGATTATTTTAATACAATAAATGATATATCTTAGTTTTATTGTATCTCTATGTTTCTACAAATTACACGATATGTCATACTAATGATGCTTTAGGTGTTATTTCAGAATTAAAAGGGATATTTTGTAGTGCTAATATTAACACTTCGTCTATTTGTTTGACTGGATGAATGTCCAAATTATTCACTACAATAGCCGGCATATCTTCTAGATCGCGTTTGTTTTCATACGGTATTAATACTGTTTTGATGCCTCCTCGATGCGCAGCTAACAATTTTTCTTTCAATCCACCAATAGGTAATATTTGCCCCCTTAAAGTTATTTCTCCTGTCATTGCTACACTAGCTTTAACAGAATTTCCTGTTAAACAAGAAACTAAAGCAGTACACATAGCAATTCCAGCGCTGGGTCCATCTTTTGGAGTAGCTCCTTCTGGTACATGTACATGAATGTCTTTTTTTTCATAAAAATCCGTATTAATACCTAATTTATCTGCACGCGCTCTTACCACAGTTAATGCAGCTTGAATAGATTCTTGCATAACTTCACCTAAAGATCCAGTATATGTCAATTTCCCTTTTCCAGGAACACAAGCAGTTTCAATAGTTAAAAGATCTCCTCCTACTTCAGTCCAAGCTAATCCAGTAACTTGCCCTACACGATTTTCTTGATCTGCATGAGTACAATTATAGCGTTGCACACCAAGAAAATCTTTTAAATTATTTTTATCAATGGTTATGTGTCTTATTTTTTTATTCATTAAAAGCATTTTTACTGTTTTACGACATAATTTAGAAATTTCGCGTTCTAAATTACGTACTCCAGCTTCGCGTGTATAATGTCTAATAATATCTACTAAAGCATCGTCTTGAATTGTTAATTCTTCTAGCTTTAAAGCATTACGCTCTATTTGCTTATTGAATAAATGCTGTCGTGCTATATTTAACTTTTCATCTTCGGTATAACCAGATAAACGTATTACTTCCATTCGATCTAACAAAGGACTGGGAATATCCATTGAGTTAGAAGTAGCAACAAACATAACATCAGATAAATCATAATCTATTTCTAAATAATGATCATTAAAAGCAGTATTTTGCTCTGGATCCAATACTTCTAGCAAAGCAGCAGCTGGATCTCCACGCATATCTAAGGACATCTTATCTATTTCATCTAACAGGAATAACGGATTCCTTACTCCAACTTTAGACATCTTTTGTATAAGTTTCCCAGGCATAGATCCAATGTAGGTACGACGGTGGCCTCTAATTTCGGCTTCATCACGCATACCACCTAAAGCCATACGTATATACTTACGTCCAGTAGCCTTAGCAATAGATCGCCCAAGTGATGTTTTACCTACTCCCGGTGGTCCTACTAAACATAAAATAGGTCCTTTAATTTTATTTATTCTGTTTTGTACTGCTAAATATTCTAAAATTCGATCTTTAACACGCTCTAATCCGTAGTGATCTTTGTCCAGGCTTTCTTGAGCTTTAAGCAGATCTTTTTTCATTTTACTTCTTGCATGCCAAGGTACTGATAATATCCAATCAATATATCCACGAACTACAGCAGCTTCAGCAGACATAGGGGACATCATTTTCAATTTTTGCCACTCTGATTCTACTTTGTTTCGTGCCTCTTTAGGCATTTTAGCTGCTTCTATTTTGCGTCTAAGAGATTCATTTTCGTCAACAACAGCATCCAGTTCTCCCAGTTCTTTTTGTATAGCTTTCATTTGTTCATTTAAGTAATATTCACGTTGGCTCTTTTCCATTTGTTTTTTTACACGATTGCGAATACGTTTTTCAACTTGTAATAATTCAATTTCTGATTCCATCATCGCTATTAAATATTCTAGTCTTTCCGTAACATCTGACATTTCTAAAATGGATTGTTTATCATCTAATTTGAGTGGCATATGAGCGGCGATGGTATCAGCAAGACGATCTGCATTGTCAATATTATTCAAGGATGTTAAAACTTCAGAGGGTATTTTTTTATTAAGTTTAAGAAATCCTTCAAATTGATTAATAACAGTGCGCATTAGAACTTCTTGTTCACGTTCGTTTAGTTCGTTAGGATGGAAAGCACTTGCTTGAGCTTTAAAGTGATTTCCAGTATCAGTTAACTCGATAATACGGGCACGCTCTAGTCCTTCTACTAATACTTTGACCGTACCATCTGGTAATTTGAGCATCTGTAATATTATAGATACTGTTCCAACTGAAAAAAGGTCATTAATACTGGGTTCATCGGTTGATGCTTCTTTTTGAGCTACTAACATAACCTTTTTGTCGCTATTCATGGCAGATTCGAGACATCTAATTGATTTGTCCCGACCAACGAATAACGGAATCACCATATGTGGATACACCACTACATCACGCAAAGGTAACACAGGTATTTCTATGCGCTCAGTTTGATCAGTATTCATAGAGCGATCTCTCTTGGTTATAACTTGTTGATATTATAACATCTTTAATATTCGGCTGCACCACTTTAATAATCAAATACCTAAAAATATGGGGACAAATTAATCATATTCAACATCGAGCATTATGAAAATAAAAAATAAAAAATTATTTATACCGAATTTATTTTATCATTTAATATTTATTAGATTTTAATTACGTAAAAAATTATTTTTATTCATTAAAACACGCTTAATATTTTTAATATTTAATTTTCATTAAAATATATATAAGTATGTTGCAATAAAGCTATTAACTATTTCAATTTTTCAGATATATTGTCAATTTTATTGACAATATATTAGTGTAATCAGTATTTCTTATATACGTAGTTTTACATATATGTAACGTTAATCATGTTAACTTGATAAGACATTAAATCATATTTTTTAGATGCCAAGTAATTAACTATTTTTTGAATAATAAGTTTGTGTCTAATAAGTGAATGCACAATAATGATATAATTAGATATCATTATTATTAACAGATAATTTTTATCTGTCATCAGTAATTATAATTACAAGGTTTTGAATTTAATTTCATAATAGAAATGCAACAATGTTTAAGTTTGTGTGTAAATATGATGATATATCAAAATTTAGTAAAAAATTTATTTTTGTAAAACTATTTTTCATGATGGTAACAGACTATATTGATAAATAATTCTTGTTATTAATAGTTTTAGATGTGCAAATTGTTGATTACGTAATATATATAATTATACATTATTTCAATCAATTAACGTTTGTATAGATCGAGAGTATTTTTATCTTCTATAATGTTTTAATGTATTTTTATTATGTTTATAATTGCTCAAGAGAAACTACTGTTTTATTAAAACTTTAATTATATAATCTAAATAATTAGATAATAATTATTTTTAAAAATTAAAGTTTTTGGATATTATTTTTTATTTATGACTATTTAAATGGAAATTATGTTATTAATAACATAATTTATTTTCAGATAATGTTTAGATATTATTGTTACTTAGATATAAATTCACTTATTTGAGAATTTTCGATTTTCATGCTTTTTATTTATTATTTATTAAAACTTTAATTAAAATTAGACATATGCTAGATTGACATAAATTAGAGAAGTTATAATTGATTAACTCGATGATATTTATATAATGATCAATTATGTATTTTATAAATATAAATATTCATTTCATTTAAAATGATATTAAAAATATAATAAAATTTTAAAGAGTTATTCTTTAACGTTGTAAAACCATAAAAATTGTTAAATCGATGCAATAATTTTATTCATTATATATATCTGTATATAACAGATATTTTACGGTTTTAAAAAGATCTTTTCAGTAAAAAATATATGTAATTTTTATTTTAAATACCTGCTATTTTCATAGAAGATATTAAAACGGATCCACAATGAATATGATTACGTGTTTCAATATCGTGTCCAATAGCATCAATATTATAAAACATATCTTTTAGATTACCAGCAATAGCAATTTCATTTACTGGATATTGAATATCGCCGTTTTCTACCCAAAAACCAGCTACTCCACGTGAATAATCTCCGGTAGTAATATTAATTCCTTGCCCCATTATATTAGTAACAACAAGACCGCGTCGCATATTTTTAATTAATTCCATAAAACTTAAATTTTGATAACTAATATACCAATTATAGATGCCATCAGCATGTCCAGTGTTTTTGAGTCCCATTTTACGTGCAGAATAACTGTTTAAAATCCAACTATTTAATATGCCATCTTCTACAATAGTACGATTTAAAGTTTGTACCCCTTCTCTATCAAATGGAGCTGAGCCCAATCCTTTTAATACGTGCGGGCGTTCTTTAATTGATATCCAAGAAGGAAAAATTTTTTTCTTCAGATCATTTAATAAAAAAGTAGATTTACGAAATACATTATCCCCATGAATAGCACTTGCTAAATGGTGGAATAAACTTGTAGCTACTTCTGCAGAGAATAATACCGGAGATTCCATTGTTTTTAATTTTTTAGGATTTAAATGACTTAGAGCGCGTTGAGCACATTCTTGTCCAACCCATTCTGGTGAACGTAAATCATCAAATGCACGACTTAACGTATATGCATAATTTTGTTCCATAATATCATTGCTTGCAGCAATCACACCGCAACATAAAGAATGTTGACTACTAGTGTAACTTTGTAACATACCATGACTATTCCCAAAAACTTTAGTGGTAAAATAACTGCTAAATCTACCTCCTTCAGTATAAATTATACGTTTATCATATTTTAATGCTGTTTCTTCTGCTATAGATGCTAGGGTCACTCCTAATTTAGTATCTAAACTAATTGGATGAAATAGATCAAGATTCATAGAATTAAATGCTAATAGTTCTTTATCGGCAATTCCAGAATATGGGTCTGGAGAGGTATAAGATGCTATATCTGCTGCAGCTTCCACAGTACGATTTATTGTTTTCTTATTTAAATCATTCGAAAGAGCATTACCTTTTCGTTGTTGACGAAATATAGTTATATCTAAGATACCGCGATTATTAAATTCTACATTCTCAAGTTTTCCGTAACGAGTACTGACTGTAATTCCTGTGGTTTTAACTACTGAAACTTCCACTTCATTTGAATATGCATGTGCTAAATTTAATGTTTGATTTACTATATTTTCTAAAAAATTCCGTTGTTGTATCACGTCATCTATGTCATTCATCTTATCCTCCTGTAATAAGAATTTCTAATTAATATAAACGTCTCCTAATATGGATTATATTTATTAACATCAGTTACTGATGTTAATAAATATACATCATGAAATAAAAAATAAAAATTTGTTTTTTAATTAACAAAAAATTCACTAATTAAAAAAATTATCCTAAATGTAGTATTTAATAATAATTAACAATACAAATGTAAGCAATACCATGGAACTTAATATTTCCTGAAATATGAGAAATGAGATGAAAACATGATTATATAATCATATGTCTATGCTTGATTTCAAACATGTAAATTACTATTAGTAATATATACTATATGTAGTATATATATTTTTTTACAGTCAAAACTCACATATATTATAAAAATAATATTTAATGTAATTACATTATTATTTGATTTTCATTATTTAATTCTATGGGCATATATTATGCATACAATTGAATTAATTAGTACCTCCAATAGTGATATTATTTAATTTTATTGTTGGTTGACCGACGCTAACTGGTATGTTTTGTCCGTTTTTTATGCACGTGCCTACTCCTTTATCTAAGGATAGATCGTTTCCAACCATGGAAACACTTTTCATGATTTCGATGCCTGATCCTATTAAAGTAGCTCCTTTTATAGATTTGGTGATACGACCTTTTTCTATTAGGAAAGCTTCAGATGCAGAAAAAACAAACTTGCCCGATGTAATATCTACTTGTCCTCCGCTAAAATTCGAAGCATATACTCCATAATCTACACTGTTGATAATTTCTTCTGGGGTCGATTGACCTGGCAACATATAAGTATTAGTCATACGCGGCATAGGTAAAGAAGCATATGATTCTCGTCTACCGTTTCCTGTCGAGGTACATCCCATTAGTTTAGCATTTAATTTATCCTGCATGTATCCTTGTAAGATACCATTTTTAATTAAAATATTACATTGACCAGGCATTCCTTCATCATCAATAGTTAATGATCCACGTGATCCCTTCAGTGTAGCATCATCTACTATTGTACATAATTCGGAAGCTACTATTTTTCCGATTTTGTTAGAAAATACCGAACTACCTCTTCTATTAAAATCTCCTTCTAGACCATGGCCTACCGCTTCATGTAATAAAATACCAGGCCAACCTGATCCCAAAACTACTGTCATAGTTCCTGCTGGAGCTGCTACAGCTTCAAGATTAATTAAACTCATTTGAACAGCATCTTTAGCCCAACAATCGGCTCGAATTTCTCCTTCTGCAATAGTATCTAAAAAAAAATCGTACCCAAATCGCCCACCACCACCACTTATTCCTTGTTCTCTTTTTCCATTTTGTTCCGATTGCACTAATATAGATAAACGTACTAACGGTCGAACATCTGCGGATAAAGTACCATCTGTAGCTGCTACTAAAATTTGCTCGTAAACACCTGATAAATTAGCATGAACTTTTTGTACTCTAGAATCAGTGGCACGTGCTATTTTGTCTATTCTCATTAATAGTCCAATTTTTTCTTCTTTAGATATATTAGACAGTGGATTCATGTAGGAATATGCAGTAGGATAAATATCTTTATGCTTCTTTAAATTAACAGTAATATTGTTATTGCAATGACGTTCGTTTGTAATGCTAGTAGCAGCTCTCATGCTACGCATCAATGAATCTAGAGTTAATTGGTCAGTGTAAGCAAATCCAGTTTGTTCGCCTATGATTACTCGCGCACCAGCACCCTGATCTATGGTGTAGGAGCCAGATTTAATGATGCTATCTTCAAGAGCCCATGTTTCATGACAGCATGATTGAAAATATAGATCTGAGTAATCTATTTGAAATTTTTCTGTCATATCTAATAAAGATAAAAGATCATTATGTTGTAAATTATTAGGTGTGAGCAGTCTTTCAATCACAAAATCTAAGTTCATATAACCTCTATTTAAAATATGATATTAGTATGTACCCCGCCAATTTGGCAAGAATTTTTAAAATATGTACTTTTAATAATTTTATATGTTTTCATTTAAGTTTTATTTAATATTGATATATGTTATAATATTCTCGTTTTATTTTAGTTTGAAATACTTTCAAATCATTAAAAACATACTGATTTTTCAGTATACTTATACTAAATTAAATACTTTATCAGTTTTATTATTTTTTACGCACGTGCATACACATATATATATTTTTAATTACATGATCTTAGTAAGATAGCGCTTATAATTCGTTAAATCAATTAAAGATTTATATTTATTTTACTGTAGTGATTCTCTTTTTATAGCAAAAATACGATGTTTAGTTTCTATTTAACATTTTTATGACATTACTTAAATAGTATTGTTGATAGTAATTTTAATTTTTTATAAGTTTATACACATTTATATTTATTCAACTGAAATAATTATTCGATGTTAATTATTACTATTAGTATTTTAAAAATCATCAATTATTGATTAGTTTCGATGAATTTTACGTATTAAAAGAACTAAAAATGGCCATGTTCCGCCATCTAATAGGCAGTTCCAAAACATTTCTGGTGTACATAAAACTTTGGTTATCAAAGATTTTATTAAAAATACAATACTTTGATTAATGAACGAAAAAAATATAATAATAAAAGATTGTTGCCAAATAGGCATGTATCTAAAAAAATAAATGTTTCGGCTTACTAAATAGGCAAGTATACTTAAAGACAAAGAGTGCATTCCTAAAGTAGAGCCTAGTATAGTATCGATTATTAATCCTAAAGTAAATCCAGTACCAATGTTTACCTGATTTGGAAGTATCGTAATCCAACGAATTAACAATATCATTGTCCAGGACGGATGCACATTCCATATTCGAGGATAAAATGGAATAATTTGTAAAAAAATTGCAATTATAAAGGAACTGTATACTACCCACAATTTATAATTGTTGAATTTATTGCGCATTTTTTCAAGTTATTTATATTGTAAATATAATTATATTTAATAACATATTTATATATATATTATTATTGTTAATAATAGATTTAATAAATAAACATGAATATTAATTTTCAGAACTATTCCCAAATTAATATTGCATAACATAAAGATTGTAATTTAACCGTTGGATGTGCTTGAATGATAGTTGAATCTTGTTCTGAATCTACTATTATATTAGACACTATTGCTACTGGATATCCTTCCGGGAAACGACCATCTAATCCAGATGTTATTAACATATCACCAACACACACATCCAGATATCCTGGATATTCTGCACGCAAATCTGCACCATACCCACAGCCCATTAAAATAAAACGCATATTATTACGCTTTATTTGTACCGGTAAAGCATGTTCAGGATCGCAAATTAACATGACACGGCTACTAAGTGTACTGGTAGAAATGACTTGTCCAATTATTCCTGCATCAGTAATAACTGGTTGACCAATGTAGATATTATTATTCTTTCCTTGATTTATTGTAACTTTGTTACCGTATGAATCTGCGTTAACAAAAAGAATTCTAGCAATTATTTTTCGTTTGTCGTAACACAAAGGAGAATTAAGTAATTCATGTAACTTGCAATTTTCACGTTTATACTGATCTATTAATAATAATTCACTGTTTTTTAAAAATAACTCTTGACGCAATGTATTATTTTCCAATATTAATTCATTATACCCTTCGAACACTTTTGTAGTATAATCGTATATATTACGCGACTTATCGCATAAATAATAAAACAAATAAACAGAATTATCTATGTAACTTCTTAATTTTAAAAACATATTTAATTTTCCATCAGCAATCATAATAATAACAGACATTATTATTGCCAAAAACAAACGTAATTCTAAATAAGGAAATTTATTACTTATAGCGCTATACATGGAAAGATACCTTGAGTTTAAAAATATTAATTAATATATATTACAAAAGGAACTCATTTTAATTTATATGATTTTATCAACTTAAAATTATAAAAATTATTTTATAGCACTTAAATTATTCTTCACTAAATAAATCTCGACCGTGTACATCAATCATATCAAGCGCCTTACCACCACCTCGTGCAACACAAGTCAGCGGATCCTCTGCGATTACTACAGGAATGCTAGTTTCTTTTATTAATAAACGATCGATATTTTTTAATAATGCTCCTCCCCCAGTTAACACCATTCCATATTCAGAGATATCAGATGCTAATTCTGGTGGACATTGCTCTAGTGCCGCCATAACTGCGCTGACGATACCAGTTAACGGTTCCTGTAATGCTTCTAAAATTTCATTATTGTTTAATACGAAACTCCGTGGTATTCCTTCTGCTAAATTTCGTCCACGCACTTTTATTTCACGAAGTTCATCATCTAAATATGCAGAACCTATGGTATGTTTTATTCTTTCTGAAGTTACCTCTCCAATCAAAGAACCATAATGGCGTCTTACATAACTAATAATAGCTTCATCAAAACGGTCTCCTCCAATCCTAACGGATGATGAATACACTACTCCATTAAGTGAAATTACTGCGACTTCGGTGGTGCCGCCTCCAATATCTACTACCATTGAACCAGTAGCTTCTGATACTGGTAAACCCGCTCCAATAGCTGCTGCCATAGGTTCTTCTATTAAAAAAACTTCACGTGCGCCTGCTCCTTGCGCAGATTCACGTATAGCTCTACGTTCAACTTGCGTAGCACCTACCGGAACACACACTAATACTCTAGGACTTGGTTTCATGAAACTATTACTGTGAACTTGTTTGATAAAATGTTGCAACATTTTTTCAGTAATAAAAAAGTCAGCGATTACTCCGTCTTTCATGGGACGAATAGCCGCAATGTTTCCGGGGGTACGTCCTAGCATCTGTTTCGCTGCATATCCTACAGCAGCTACGCTTTTGGGCATTCCTCCTCGATCCTGTCTAATGGCTACAACAGAAGGTTCGTTTAAAACGATACCTTGTCCTTTTAAATAAATTAAAGTATTGGCAGTTCCAAGATCAATAGACAGATCGCTAGAAAATATACCACGGAATTTTTTAAACATAATAATCTAGAATAGTATTATAATTTTTCTTTAAATTATTCATTCTTCATTAAATCCTCTCGAAAAACAATAAAATAAAATGATTACGCAATATCACTGAACGTATTTTAAATTATTGTGTTTAAAACATTACATATTATTTAATATTTTGTATTTATTTAATATAAAAATTAAGATATTAACTACATAAAAATGTTTATATTATTATACATAATATAAACGTATTACATGACGAATATAATTATATATATTACAAATATATACTATGTATACTATGTATAGTATACATAGTATACCATAATAATAATATTATTTTAGATACTTTCTATTAGTATAGAAAGATTACGACTACCTGTTTTATTGAAAAAATTGTAGTTCAATATTATAATAATGGCATTAAAAAAGAAATTGTTTATTACGTTAATATTGCGCATAATAGTTATTTTGATTAATAAAAAGTTAAAATGTACATACAGTCATGTAATATTAGTGTCGTTAGTCTTTAACTATAAAATAGTTAAATACATACATTATGTAATTATGATGATTTTTCTATAAAATATATTATGAACAAGAAATTTTTTCTTGTTCATAATATATAGGCAAACACTCGTTAAATATTAAATAATAATGATATGCATGAGTTACAATTCTATACTATATGTTATATTGATGAGGATATTTAAATATCATGGAAAATACATTTCGTATTTTATTGATAAATGGACCTAATTTAAATTTATTAGGCACACGTGAACCACATATATATGGATGTGAGGCTTTATCTGATGTTGTGGCAAATTTGTATAAAACCTCTGAATCTTTAGGTATGCATATGGATCACTTTCAATCCAATGCAGAACATGAATTGATTGCATGTATACATAAAAGTTACAAAAATGCGAATTTCATCATAATTAACCCCGCAGCTTTTACTCATACTAGCATAGCGTTGCGAGATGCATTTTTATCCGTGAATATTGCTTTTATCGAAATTCATCTTTCTAATATATATATCCGAGAAAAATTTCGATATCGTTCGTATTTGTCTGATATCGCGCTTGGTGTTATTTGTGGATTTGGAGTATACGGATATCATTGTGCTTTACATATGGCATATAAATATTTATCCAAAAAGATTAATGAGTAATAGATATACAAGGTTTTGTTATGGATATTCGTAAAATAAAAAAATTAATTACATTGATTGAAGAATCAAATATATCTAAGTTAGAAATTTCTGAAGGAAATAAAATAGTACGTATTACTCGTTCTACATCTAAAACATCGTCTAACTCAACGCGGTTGCCTACGACAAAAGAATCGGAAACACCAGTCTCTATTTCAAATACAGAAACACATTATGAAAATGTTAAATTAATAGATAATGGACATGTTATACGTTCTCCAATGGTAGGCATCTTTTACATTGCTTCTAGTTCAGATTCTAATCCATTTGTATCAATAGGTCAAACGGTTGAGGTTGGGGATACTTTATGTATTGTTGAAGCTATGAAAGTGATGAATCAAATTCAATCAGATAAATCAGGTGTAGTTAAAGCAATTTTGATTGATAACGGTCAACCAGTCGAATTTAATGAGCCATTACTTATCATCGAATAACGAGAACAACATGTTAGAAAAAATTGTCATTGCAAATAGAGGAGAAATAGCGTTGCGCATTTTGCGTGCATGTAAAGAATTAGGGATAAAAACAGTGGCTGTGCATTCAACTATAGATCGTGATTTGAAACACGTGTTGTTGGCCGATGAAACTGTTTGTATAGGACCTCCTCCTGCAATACATAGTTATTTAAATATTCCAGCTATTATTTCAGCTGCAGAAATTACTGGATCATCAGGAATTCATCCTGGTTATGGATTTTTATCAGAAAACGCTGACTTTGCAGAACAAGTTGAACGTTCCGGTTTTGTTTTTATTGGGCCACGTTCAGAAACTATTCGTTTAATGGGAAATAAAATATCTGCTATAGCTATTATGAAAGAATCAGGAATAATGACTGTTCCCGGTTGGGATTATGAACTGAATAAAAACATAAATAACAAAATTTGTAATTTTTCATATCAAAATTTACACATTAATTATCCAATTATCATAAAATCTGCTCATGGAGGAGGAGGACGTGGCATGTGTGTAGTTAAAAAAGAATCAGATTTACAAGATGCTATACGCATGATACGAGCAGAAGCAAAAAACACGTTTAATAATGATACTATTTATGCAGAACAATACTTGGCACATCCTAGGCATATAGAAATACAAGTATTATCTGATGGAAAAGGCAATATAATTTATTTGACAGAACGTGATTGTTCTGTACAAAGAAAACATCAAAAGATAGTAGAAGAGAGTCCTGCGTTAGGTATTAGCTCTGCAATGCGGAAATATATAGGAGAGAGTTGTGTAAAGGTTTGTTACAAAATTGGATATCGTGGGGTAGGTACATTTGAATTTTTATATGAGAATAATGAATTCTTTTTCATTGAAATGAATACTCGTATCCAAGTGGAACATCCGATTACAGAAATGATTACCGGGATAGATCTCATTAGAGAGCAGTTAAGAATTGCTTCTGGATATACGTTAGACATTACACAAGATTCAGTTAAATCTGAAGGACA
Source organism: Candidatus Blochmanniella camponoti (assembly GCF_023585825.1). Taxonomy (NCBI): domain Bacteria; kingdom Pseudomonadati; phylum Pseudomonadota; class Gammaproteobacteria; order Enterobacterales; family Enterobacteriaceae; genus Candidatus Blochmanniella; species Candidatus Blochmanniella camponoti. Next base: position 729,342 of record NZ_CP097751.1, on the reverse strand, counting down.
TGCTATAGAATGCCGCATTAATGCTGAAGATCCTCATAACTTTATACCTAGTTCAGGGTGTATTACTAGGTTCCACGCTCCTGGAGGATTAGGTGTGCGTTGGGAGTCTCATATTTATTCTGGCTACTCGGTGCCGCCTTATTATGATGCAATGATAGGAAAATTAATTTGCTTTGGGGAAACACGTGATATAGCTATTGCTCGTATGAAAAATGCGTTATCAGAGTTAATTATTGATGGAATAAATACCAATATTGAGTTACAATTAAAAATTGTAACCGATGAGACCTTTCAAAAAGGTAATGAAATTAATATTCATTATTTAGAAAATAAACTTAACACCTAAATAATTAGAAAATAAAACATATGTATTTTCATATAAAGGTGATTGTTGATCTTTAATTAAGAGTGCAGCATATATTCTCAAACAGAGAAATTATAACATGTAATTTATACTATTTATTTTATTAAATTAATAGTATAAATTACAAAGCATTTGTATATTTTGTGTAATCATGTATTCTAATTATATTTGGTAAAAATGCTAAACTTTCTATAATCCAGTTTGCTGTTTTTTTAGTTTTTTTTGTTATTTTTTTACCGCTACATACTAGCACTTTAGTTCCAATGCCTGCTAATTGGCCTGCTAACATATCATTTTCACTATCTCCTACCATGTAAGAAGTAGTCATGTTAATGTTAAAACGTTTTTTTGCAGCCAATAACATTCCCGGGTTAGGTTTGCGACACAAACAAGTTCGTTGAAATTTTTTCACTATTCCTTGTGTATGATGCGGACAAAAATAAATAGCATCTATATACACATGGTAATATATCCCTAAATAAGAAATCATCCATTTTGTCAGCAATAAGAAGTCATTTTGAGTAAATAAACCTCGTGCTATTCCAGATTGATTGGTAACTATGATTAAAAAGAAATTCATTTCTTTCAAAGTTGCCATTGCATCTATGACATTATCAATGAAAAAAAAATTATCAATATTATGCACATAGTTTTTATCAATATTAATAGTGCCATCTCGGTCTATAAATATAGCATTATTCACGATTAGCCTTATATTTATTGTTATAATTGTAAGTGTTTATTTTTTAAATAATATTAACAATAAAAATTAATATTATATATAATAGCATACAATCATTGGTTTTGTGCCAAATGCAAAACAATATTATTGTAACATATATTATTGTTATCAGAATATCGATATCTTCTATAAAATAAAAAATTTATTGAACAATATTATATTTATACAAAGACCACATTAGAATATATAACTGTATTGTTTTATAAAAAATACTAAATGTGTACTTATAATAGTGTGGTATTAAATCAAAAAATTTAATTCTTTAATTATAAATATACTTAAACAACGATTATTATTACTTTTATTATTACTAATAAACTTTTTCATATCAGGCAAAAATAATGCGTACCAGTCAATATTTATTAGCTACTCTTAAAGAGGTGCCTAAAAATTGCAAAGCAATTAGCCATCAACTAATGTTACGAGCTGGCTTAATTCGTCAAGTGTCATCTGGTCTTTATACTTGGTTACCCACTGGATTACGTGTGTTACGGAAAATAGAAAATATTATTCGAGAAGAAATGAGTAAAATTGGTGCTATTGAAATAGCTATGCCGATAGTTCAACCTGCGAGATTATGGAAAAAAAGTGGTCGTTGGACAGGATACGGCACAGAATTATTGCGTTTTAAAAATCGTAATAATCAGGAATTTGTATTAGGCCCAACTCATGAAGAAATGGTGTCAGAAATTATTTGTAAAGAAACAATGCTTTATAAACAGTTTCCATTAATTGTGTATCAAATTCATACTAAATACCGTGATGAAGCCCGTCCTCGATCTGGAGTAATACGTGCTAGAGAATTCATTATGAAAGATGGATATTCTTTTCATATCAATCAGAAATCTCTTCAGAACACATATAATGATATGTATCAAACATATCACACTATTTTTAATCGTATTGGCCTAAATTTTTGTGTTGTTCAAGCTGAACCTGGTAGAATCGGGGGAATATTGTCTCATGAGTTTCAAGCATATTCTGAAAATGGTGAAGATAGTATCGCGGTTCCTATGATACCTGAGAATAATTTAATTGACTGCCAGTTATTGAATGATGTGATTCCTATCAAAATACAACCAAAAACGGCCGTAGAAACAATGCAATTAATAGCAGCTCCTCATATTAGTTCTGTAGAAGAACTAATTAATCAGTTTAATTTATCTATACATCAAGTTGTAAAAACAATAATTGTACGCGCTAAAAATAAACATATCAATAATGATTATTCTTTGTTAGGATTAGTCATTCGAGCTGATCATCAAATTAGTTTAAAAAAAATTGCGATGATTCCACAAATACATACCCCTTTATCTTGTATCGAACCAGAAGAAATCCAAATTATTACTGGAGCACAGCCCAATCTGTTGGGACCTATTAATTTGTCTATACCACTGATTGTAGATTATACTGTAGCAAAAATGAATGATTTTGTCGCCGGATCTAACATGAGCGGCAAATATTTTTTTGGAGTTAATTGGAATCGCGATATGCTATTTTCAAAAGTAGCGGATTTACATGAAGTATTGCATCATAATTCATATACTAATAAAAAAAATATCTTATCCATTCATAACTGTATTGAAATAGGACACATATTTCAATTAGGACAAAAATACTTAAACTTGAATACTAATTATTCACAAAAAAATAATGAGCGTAAACATAATTTTTCAATGGAAATGGGTTGTTATGGTATCGGAATTACTCGTATTATTGCTGTGATTATTGAACAAAATTATGATAAAAATGGTATTTTATGGCCGGATGTAATCGCGCCATTCAAATTAGCGATCATACCGATTGATATGTATCGTTCTGTTAATGTAAGAAGTATTGCAGAAAAAATTTATACACAACTATTATCTGCTATAGGAATAGATATATTAATTGATGATCGTAAAGAATACCCAGGTACAATGTTTTCTGATATAGATTTGATCGGAATACCACATATTCTGATTATTAGTGATCGTAGTTTAGCTAATCAAGAAGTAGAATATAAATATCGTAAAAAAAATGAAATAAAAAAAATTAAACTCGAAATGTTAATACGTTATTTGATTGAAAAAATTGTTTCTTCATGAGATTTTTAATCAATTTTGATTGATAAAATAGTGTTGATATTAAGATTAAAAAATTTTAGTGATATTCAAAGAATATATATGCAATAATTATTTTGATTGAAGTTATATCAAATAACTTTTATTATTAAAAATAAACCAATTTCTAATCTTATAGTTTTAGGACTAATTATTTTATGTAATTAGTTAATAGATATGAAAAATCATTTTAAATGATAACGAACGCTATTTTTAAAAATTTTATAAGATAAAATATCTTGTAACCAAGATATTTGCCATGATGTATTCTCTTTACTTGTAATCTTGCCATTGTGAGTAATGAATACTCCTATAGCAGTAATTAATGTTTTATTATAAAAAAGCAAAGGAATACGGCTTCTTAGCCATGGAGGTACACCTAATTCCTGCCAAATTTTTTTTAAATGTCGACCATGATTTCTTCCTAAGATATATAATAACCCATCTATATTTCCAAAAATGATTGATATTTTTTCATCAGATTTTGGGGCTCGCACAAAACAATGCGTTAAAATTTTTTTAGATTTTTCAAAAACATCATGAGACATATTTAATGAAAAATTTATGTTTAAATGCGGATTAAATGCATTTTTAGGTATATGTTCATTGATACTTAATGGTTGATATATTAATTTACCTAAATTATATGGTAGTATAAATATATTATGTATGATGTTCCATGATAATTCAATTCTATTTAAAGAACATCTCATATTTACAGGTAAAATATACAACTTTTCACGGAAACGACGACATAGATATTTATCTAATTGTAGTATTGGGGTTGCATCTCTCCGGCTTAATACTACTTCTTTCCAAATACGATTTATAAGTTGATAAGAAGGCATCTTCATAGAAAAATGCGATAGCCAACGACGTAGTAAAGCTTGTCTTTTTGGTATGCTATATTGGAATAACGGGATAAATAGCAAAGAACCATCTGATTCATCAATTAATTTTTGAAAAGATTCTGACAACAATTCATTTAATAAATTCTCTTGATCTCTGCATAGTTGCGCGGTACGCGCAACTACTTGATTAAAACAAGGCCAACGTCGATATATTGATGGCAAAATTTTTATACGCAAAAAATTACGATCAAAACGTGTATCCGTATTCGTATCGTCTTCTATCCAGGCAAGTTTTTTTTTATAAGCATACATTTCTAATTGTTCACGAGAGCAATCCAATAAAGGTCTTAATAACCTGTATTTATTAGCATATAATGTATTTTTACTCATTCCAGATAGTCCAGATGGGCCACTCCCTCTCTTTAGTGCAAGGAACAAACTTTCTACTTGATCATTCATGTGATGCGCGGTCAAAAGTATTTCTTTTGAATTTAAATGATTGTACAATTTTTTATAACGAAGATTTCGTGCTAATGCTTCTATATTGCGTTGTTTATTTTCTGCGTTGTAGCAATTGATATGAATGACTGAAAAAGGTATACCCCGTATTTTACATTGATTAGAGCAATGACTAGCCCATTTATCTGCATAATTACTGATACCATGATGTACATAGATTGCACGCAAAATGAATGGAGATGATGTGAAATGATCAGAACTATTTTTTAATCTTGTTAAGATATCTAGAAGTACTGTAGAATCCAGTCCTCCACTATAAGATAATAGTAATCTTGTATGTCCAGCAAGACAATGCGTTACTTTGTAATATAAATCCCAATTTTCTGAAGATGTATTGATTGTGATCATATTTTTACTAATGTAGTAAATATAAAGTCATGACGATCTAAATATTAAATAAAAATGATTATATTAATATTTAATATATTATTAATGAATTTACAGTATTTATATACTAAATTAATTATTTTAAAAAAGTAATATATATATATTAATTCAAGATTAACAATATCCATAATGCATTAATCTGTGATATCGTCGATTTAACAATTCTTTTTCATCAAAAGAATCTAATTCGGTCAAATCTAATAATAATTGAGTTTTTAATGAAATAGATGTAGTTAATATATCTCTATGTGCTCCGCCTAATGGTTCAGAAATCACACTATCAATTAGATTTAGTTCTTTCAATCGATAAGCAGTAATACCCATTGCTTCGGCAGCTATAGGAGCTTTTTTAACATTTTTCCATAAAATGGATGCACATCCTTCTGGAGAAATTACAGAATATGTACTATATTCTAACATATTAACTTTATCGCCAACGCTGATAGCTAAAGCCCCTCCGGAACCCCCTTCTCCAATTACGGTACATATAATCGGTATTTTTAATATTGACATTGTACGTAAATTTTTAGCGATTGCTGCAGATTGTCCACGTTTTTCTGCGCCCACTCCAGGATAAGCACCTGGAGTATCTATAAAAGTAATCAGTGGTATTTTGAATCGTTCTGCCATTTTCATCAGACGTAATGCTTTTCGGTACCCTTCTGGCGCGGACATACCAAAATTTCGTTTAATTTTTTCTTTAGTGTCACGACCTTTCTGATGCCCAATGATCATGACTGGTCGGGAATTGAGTCTTGCTATGCCGCCTACAATAGCTTTGTCATCAGCGTATACTCGATCACCAGATAATTCATCGAAATCATTAAATATACGCTCTATATAATCTAAAGTGTATGGACGTTTAGGATGTCGTGCTAATTGAGCAATTTGCCAGGCATTTAAATTAGAAAATATTTTTTGGGTAAGCTCAACACTTTTAGAACGAAGACGATTAATTTCTGCATTAACATTTTTTTTTGATTTTTTATCTGCGTGTACTATCGATGTTAAAGAATTAATTTTTTCTTCTAAATCTAAGATAGGTTTTTCAAAATCAAGAACATTTAAACCCATAAAATTCCTGTTATTAAATTAATGTAATTCTAATTTGATTTGTTCATCCCCAACAAGACCACGTAGATTAGTCAGTAACTGATCAGTTAGGGTAATATACCATTTTTTCCCACAATGTAATTTGATTTGAATGCCATTTTTTTGATAAAAAAAATATACTGGTAAAGTTCCAAGTTTATTTTTTTCTAAAAAAAAATGAATATTGGTTAGCAATTGATTGTTAACTTGTTTATTCTTTAATGTGATAGATAAACTACGTGTATGTTTTTTATGAATGTCGTTGATATCTTCTAATTTCCGTGCAATCATTTTGTAATGACCATGTATCTTGTCAATATTGATCACGCCTGTAACAAGCAATAAATTATTTTCTTTTAAACAATGTTGATATTTATGAATCAGTGTTTCAAATATCATTATTTCTAATCGACCAGAATAATCTTCTAAAATAAAAAATACAACACGTTTTCCTTTTTTACTTAATTTTGTTCGAATTGATACAATTAAACCAAAAATATGCAATATTTTATTATCTGTTTCTAGTATAATATCTTTTATCTTAACGATATTAGGCACACAACGTTTTATTGTTTTTATATATTGAATAGTAGGATGACTAGTTAAATATAATCCAAGAGCTTCTTTTTCTTTTTCTAATAATAACTGATTAGACCATTGTGGTGCGTTGTCATTGCGATCAGATATCGCAATAGTATTAGATTCATTTAAACGCATTTCGAATATATCTGTTTGTTTGCTATATTTGTTTTTAATATGCTGATTAGCACGTTTTAGCACATCATTAAGTGATGCCATTAATTTTGAACGATGTATTCCAAACGAATCACAAGCTCCGGAAAGAATTAATTTTTCAATTATACGATGATTTATTTTTGTAGCATCGATGCGAATACAGAAGTCAAATAATTCTTTAAAATTACCACTTTTATTACGAGATCTTATTATAGATTCTATAGAGGTTTTTCCTATTCCTTTTATAGCTCCAAATCCATAAACAATTTCTTTATTTGCATTAACATAAAAATGATATTGACTAGTGTTAATATTTGGAGGTGAAATTATAAGTTTCATTTTTTGACATTCACCTATTAAGTATACTACTTTATTTAAATTATCCATATCAGAACTTAATGCTGCTGCCATAAATTCAGAAGGATAATGTGTTTTTAACCATAATGTTTGATAAGATATTAATGCATATGCTGCAGAATGAGATTTATTGAAACCATAACCGGCGAATTTTTCTACAAGATCAAAAATCTTCATTGATAGTGTATTATCGATACCATTTTTTGCAGCACCTAAATTAAAAAAAGAGCGTTGTTTAGCCATATCTTCTGGTTTTTTTTTACCGATAGCACGTCTTAATATATCGGCTTGTCCAAGTGTATAACCTGCAAGTACTTGTGCTATTTGCATAACTTGTTCTTGATACAAAATAATTCCATAAGTTGATTCCAATACTGGACGTAAAGATTCATGCTGCCATTGAGCATCAGGATAAGAAATAGTTTCATAACCGTGTTTTCTATTGATGAAATTATCTACCATACCTGACTGTAACGGGCCTGGACGAAATAACGCAATCAATGCTATCAAATCTTCAAAACAATCTGGTTTTAAACGTTTAATTAATTCTTTTATACCGCGTGATTCTAATTGAAATATCGCAGTAGTTTCTGAAGATTGAAGTATATGGAAGCTTTTTTGGTCATGTAACGATATGGAGTGTATATCAACAATAGTGAGACCATGTTTCAAGCGCGTATTATTAATCATTTTTAATGCATGATTAATAATAGTCAATGTACGCAAACCAAGAAAATCAAATTTTATTAAACCAATACGTTCAATATCATTTTTATCAAATTGAGTCATTGGATGAATACTGTCGTTATCATAATACAAGGGAGAAAAATCGGTAATTTTTACAGGCGCAATTACTACTCCTCCTGCATGTTTGCTTACATTTCTTACGATACCTTCTAATTGCAGGGCCATATCGATGAGTTCTGTAATATCTTCGTCGTTTTCATAAAGTAATTTAAGTTGAGGTTCGATAGAGAACGCTTTTTGCAATGTTATTCCGGATTCTAATGGAATTAATTTAGCGATACGATTAATCAACGCATAAGGATGCCCTAGTACACGGCCTACATCTCGAATCACTGCTTTAGCTGCCATAGTCCCAAACGTAATAATTTGAGATACAGCATCTGATCCGTAAGTTTTAGAGACATGTTCAATTACTAAATCACGATGATCCATGCAAAAATCAATATCTAGATCAGGCATAGATATACGCTCTGGATTAAGAAAACGTTCAAACAGCAAATCGAATTGTAATGGGTCAAGTTCTGTAATTTTTAAAACATAAGCTACTAGTGAACTAGCGCCAGAACCTCTTCCAGGGCCAACTGGAATATCGTTATTTTTAGCCCATTTGATAAATTCCATAACGATTAAAAAATAACTAGGAAAATTCATATTATTAATTACTTGTAATTCATGTTTCAATCGTAAATCATACGGTTTTCGCTTAACAAGACGTTCTTTAGTCTTTGGAAATAACAAAATTAAGCGTTCTTCCAATCCTTTTTTTGCGTGTTTAGTAAGAAAATCTTTAGCAGACCTACACCCAGTAGGAAATTGTGGTAAAAAATATCCGCCTAAATCGATGGTGAGATTACATCTGTAAGCAATTTCTACACTATTTACTAAAGATTCTGGTATATCAGAAAATAATTCACACATTTCTTGTTCACTTTTCATAAATTGTTGTGAACTATATTTGCATAATTGTTGAACATTATTTAATGTAGTACCAGCATATATCGCTACGCGAACCTCATGCGCTAAAAAATCTTTTTCATTAATGAAACGTACATCGTTGGTAGCTACTACTGGTAATCCTTTGGCTATTGATAATTCTATCGCTAATTGTACATAAGATTCTTCATGTTGACGACCAGTACGTATTAATTCCAAATAATATCTATTTGGAAAATACTTGGAATAAAAACATAAACATTGTTCTATCTTTGATTTTTCATTTCTTAATAAATATCTGCCGATATCTCCGTTGCGTCCTCCAGAAAGTAGAATTAAACCTTTATTATATTCTGTGAGCCAATGACGTTGAATCATAAGAGCAATGTTATTACATTTGTTTTTATATGCTTTTGAAATTAGCATAATTAAATGATAATAACCCTGTTTATCAGTAACCAAGCATGTTAATTCGCTGGGTTTGTTGCCAAGGATGAGATCATGTACTAAAAAATCTGCTCCAATAATTGGTTTGATTCCTGACTTATAAGCAACATCATAGAATTTAATAAACCCAAATAAATTGTTAAAATCAGTAAGAGCTAACGCGGGCATTTTAAGATATGCCGCTTTTGTTATTAATTTATTTACCGTAGCTAATCCATCAATCATGGAGTAATCGCTATGTACGTGCAAGTGAATAAAACGTGGTTTTATCATAATTTAAAAGCTCATAAGTAATAATGTATATCTCATTATATTAAACATAGAATTGCCTATTAATATCAGAAATTACATGTTTTACAGGAGCAAAACTTTTTCGATGATGCGATATAGGACCGTATAGCGCTAGTTGTTTTAAGTGAAAAAAAGTAGGATATCCTTTGTTTTGAGCAAATCCATATTTTGGATATTGCCCATCTAATATGATCATATCTTGGTCACGAGTAACTTTAGCTATAATGGAAGCTGCGCTTATAACCGCTATTCGAGCATCTCCTTTGTTAAAACATTGATAAGGTATTTCTGTAAATCCTGGAGAACGATTTCCATCTATTAAAATTAAATCTGGTTTAACAGATAAATTGTGCACTGCTCGTTTCATTGCTAATAAACGAGCTTCTAAAATATTAAACCGATCAATTTCTGTAACATCAGCATATCCGATACTCCATGCTAATGCATTTTTAATAATATTTTTATATAAATTAAGTCTTTTATTTTTATTTAATGTCTTGGAATCAGCTAATCCAGAAATTGGTTGTATTGGGTGCAATATCACTGCAGCAGCTATTACTGACCCAACTAATGATCCGCATCCTGATTCATCTACTCCTGCAATTAATTTAAATTTTTTGATAGATGGTGTTTTTGATATTTCATTATTTTGTACTTGCACAATAGATAACATTGTTGTCATTTAATTAGTCTCAAAACCGCATGGGCTGCTTTTTCATCTGCTTTACATCTAATGCTGTAATGTAATTGTCTAAATTTTTTTTTCAATACTATATGTTGATTATTATCATCATTTAATAAATTAATTAATGTTTGTGCTAAATTTTCAGGACGACAGTTGTTTTGAATAAATTCTTTTACCAATTCATGACCTGCTAATAAATTAGGTAGTGATATCCAGGGAATATTTATAAAATGCTTGGCTAACATGAATGTTAAGGGATGCATGCGATAAGCTACAACCATGGGGCATTTGACTAACATACATTCTAAAGTTGCTGTTCCAGCGGCTACTAAAGAAACATCTGCCGCCATCATTATTTCCCATGCTGATTGGTTGCTTAGAATACGATATTTAACCGATGTTGATGCAACACTAATAAATTTTTTTATAGATGTTTGATTAGTTAATGGCACTAAAATTTCAAGATCAGGAAAATTATTTTTTAATAATTTAGCGCATACTAAAAAATCATGAGCTAACATTTTAATTTCCCTAATTCTGCTGCCTGGTAATACTGCTAAACAATATACGTCATGAGGAATACCTAATTTTTGACGAGCAGAGACTTTGTTTGGATTAAGTGGTATTTGATCTGCTAATGAATGGCCAATAAATTGACATGGTATATTGAAGTGATCGTATATTTTTTTTTCAAAAGGCAAAATAACCAAAATATTATCGGTAGCTTTTTTAAGTGTAAAAATACGTTTTTTCCTCCATGCCCATACTGATGGGCTAACATAATGAATTGTACGAATTCCACGTTTTTTCAAACAATTTTCTAATGAAATATTAAAATCTGGAGAATCGATACCAATGAAAACATCAGGTTTTAAGTTAATAAATTTACGAACTAAATTTCTACGAATATATAATAGTCGGGGTAGTTTCATAATGATTTCAGCAAAACCCATAACTGATAATTCTTCTATATTATACCAAGATTTCATATCTTCAGATTGCATACAGGGACCACCAATCCCAAAAAAACATACTTTTTTTAAGTATTTTTTTAATGCACGAATTAATCCTGCTCCTAAAATATCCCCAGAAGCTTCTCCTGCTACTATACCTATAATAATAGTACGATTACGCATAGACGATAGATGACATTGTTAACGAATAATTCCTCGTTGAGAGCGTATTAAAAAATCTACAAATTCATTGATAATTGGATGTTCTGCTGCTAATGCTTTTAAAGCCGCTTTAGCTGATTCAACAGTTTTATTGCTACGATATAAAATTTTATAAGCATCTCGAATAGCGTGTACGGAGGAACGACTAAAACCTCGTCGTTTTAAACCTTCAATGTTTAATCCAAAAGGTGTTGCGTGATTTCCTTGGGCTATTATAAATGGTGGAATATCTTGAACTACACCAGAACATCCTCCAATCATAACATGCGCTCCAATAATACAAAATTGATGGATCGCAGTCATCCCTCCAATAATAGTGTGATTATCTACTCTTACGTGCCCGCCTAAGGTAACGTTGTTAGCCATGACACAATGATCTCCTATTATACAATCATGAGCAATATGTACGTTAATCATAAATAAATTGCTATTTCCTATTTTGGTAACTTTTTTACCTTGTATAGTACCGCGATGAATAGTGACACTTTCTCTAATCTGATTATAATGACCAATCTCTATGCGCGTAGATTCTTTTGCGTATTTTAAATCTTGGTTCACTTCCCCAAGAGAAGCAAATTGATAAATTTGATTATCTTCCCCAATTTGAGTAATGCCATTAATTACAATATGAGATTTCAGTAAAGTTCGCGCCCCTATTTCAACCTGCGCTCCAATAAAACAAAATGGCCCGATATGTACGTTGTCGTGTATTATAGCTCCTTCTTCTATTATAGAACTAGGATGTATGATGGCAGATTGATGAATCATCAGTTTAAATTTCCTTTCTACGAGCGCACATCATTGATGCTTCACAAGCCATTTCTTCGTTTACTGTAGCGATTCCTTTAAAGCGTGCAATACCACGTCTTTCTTTAATAAATTCCACATCAAGTATCATTTGATCACCAGGTTGTACTGGACGCTTAAATCGTGCTGCATCAATTGCAGCAAAATAATATAATTCTCCTGGAGCTAATTTACCTGTACTTTTGAAGGCTAAGATGCCTGTAGCTTGAGCCATAGCCTCTAAAATTAATACTCCAGGAAAAATGGGTTTTCCCGGAAAATGACCTTGAAAAAATGGTTCATTAAAGGAAACATTTTTTACCGCTCTTAAAAATTTTCCTTTTTCAAAATTTAGTACACGATCAACTAGCAAAAATGGAAACCGATGCGGCAAAAGTTCTAAAACTTCCTCAATGTGCAAAACGCAAGTATCAGTAATCAAGGTTTTCTATTCCTGTCTAAGATAATAAATCGTATTAACAAAATTATCCCGTTTAGCCTAACAGGATAAAGAATAAACTGTCCTAATTATTTTAAAATTTATAGGAACAGTATTTTTTTTAATTTTTCTTCTATAGTTTTTATACGTTTATTCATATTACTAATCCGCATAATTAACGCGGCAGTTTTCCACCATACTGTATTTGGTTGTACAGGAATACCTGATGAGTAAATACCAGGTTGTGTTATTGCTTTAATTACCATACCCATTCCGGTTATCGTGACTTTATCACAAATATTTATGTGTCCATTAATTACACTAGCTCCACCTATCATGCAATATCGTCCGATTGTTAAGCTCCCGGCCATGATGACACCCCCTGCTATTGCAGTGTGCGCGCCTATTATGACATTATGTGCAATTTGGCACTGATTATCAATAATTACTCCGTTTTCAATTTTAGTATCATCTAACGTTCCACGATCAATAGTAGTACAAGCACCTATTTCTACATTATTTCCAATTTTTACTGTTCCTAAATGAGGAATTTTGATCCACACACCGTGGTCATTAATATACCCAAATCCATCAGAACCAATTATAGCTCCAGATTGTATTAAGCAGAATTCACCAATTTCTACTTCATGATATATAGTAACATTGGCCCATAAACGTGTACCTGTTCCTATTCTTGCTTTTTTTCCTATAAAACTACCAGGGCCAATGATTACATCATCCCCTAAAATTACTTCAGATTCTATAACTGCATTAGCGCCAATCCCTACTCTTTGACCTAAAATTGCATCTGAAGCAATTATAGCTCCAGATGCAATGTTTTTCGATGGTTTAGGAGTAGTATCCATCAATCGTGCTATTTTAACATACGCAATATAAGGATCTTCTACTACTAATGCAGCAACCTTACAAAAAATTAAGTTATTTTTAGACAATATCACTGCTGAGGCGCGACAGGAGCTTAGTTGACTTAGAAATCGCTGATCTTTTAAAAAAGTAATATGTCCTACTCGTGCGTTATTTATAGAAGCAACACCAGTAATAATAATATTTTCATCTCCATGTAATTTAGCATTTAACTGTTGTGCTAGGTCAGATAATCGCATTCCGATCATAATTTATCCAACTTGTTTCATTACAGAATTGGTAATATCTGCAATATGAATGCTGTGATACACTACAGCACTAGTGTCGATTACTATATCGTAATTTTCTTTTTTAGCAACATTCGTTACTACATTGTGAATCATGTTTAAAATTTTATCTCTTTCTTCTGTCTGACGTGAATGATTTTCTTGTTGAAATTCTTTAGCTTTGTTAGAGAAAATTTCACGTTGATTTATTAACGATTTTTCTAATTCACTACGCTCGATTGCTTTCATGGCAGCACCATCTCGTTGTAATGTTTGTATTTTCATTTGTAAATCGTGCTCCATCTTTTCTAATTCGGTAGCACGATCTTTAAATTCATATTCAAGTTGTTTAATGATTTTCGCACGTTGTGAAGATTGTTGGAAAATATTAGAAATATTAACTATCGCAATTTTGTCTGCAGCATTAACAGGGCTAATTTGTGTTATCCAAATCACCATACTTAATATATATGTCCACTTTTTCACTGTAAACCTCTTAGTTTAATAAAATATAAAAGTTCTTACTTTGATAAGATATTTGTTATTTCTATACTACACCTAAATTTTACCATGTTTTTCCGATACTAAATTGAAATGGTTCTTCTATATCTCCAAGATATTTTTTTATCAATTTTGAATAAGAAAAAATCACTGGTCCAACTGGAGATATCCACTTCAAAGCTATACCACTGGATATACGAATATTACTTGGAATACTATAATCTATAATACCAGCTTTTTGTGTTGCTTCAGTATTTTTCCAAAAAGTATCCCATACAGTACCGGTATCTAAGAACAGAGAAATACGTGCAATATCAGAATGTTGTGTATTAAAATATGTGATAGGAATAATTAACTCAGTTTTAAAAAGAGTTATTGCATTTCCACCAACAGTATCTTGAGAGTTTTTTATTGCACATGTAGTATAGTTTTGGCTGGAATCGTTGCAATGATAATAGGCAGCTTTTGGTCCTATACTATTTAATCTAAATCCACGTATTGTTCCAATACCTCCGGCGTAGAAGTTGTCATAAAAAGGATTTTCTTTTTTATGTATACTTCCAGAATAACCAGCATATATAGAATTCATCATTATCCAATTATAAGATTGGTCTAAAGGTATATAGCTATTGCAATTAATTAGTATTTTATAATATTGATTATTAGACCCAGGTAGTGTTAATGTACTCGATACATTAGCGCGTACACCATATGTAGGAAAATAAGCATGATTCGAGTTATCAAAAGTCCATCCCGAAACCAATAAAAAATCATTTGTATGAAAATTAATAGTATCATCCAAAAATTTATTGTTAGTCGATATTTTTGGATGAATATTTGTAGATTTTAGATAACGCCATATTGCTACTTGAGGAGCTATTTTACTTAAATAATTAGATACATAATTTAATCCTATATTAAATGTATAGTATTCAACAATCGGGTATGAGCAATTAATATTAATACCACAATTTTTCAAATTATAATCTGACAAACCCGTTTTGTTAGTATTTAAATCATTAAAAAATATTTTCCCGCCTACGCTAATATTATTAACGCCACAGTAAGGTTTTAGAGATGATATTTCAGCATAAGTTTGATAATGATTTTTACTACTAGCAACAGCTATAGAATTTCCTGAACCTAATACATTTTCTTGATACATTCCGAATTGTAAATTTATACCACTTTCCGTTCCAAATCCGACGCTCAAATTTAAATTACCAGTATTACGTTCTTCAACTTTGTAAATAACGTCGATTTGGTTTAATGTATTCGATACATATTCAATGTGAGTGTTCACAGTTTTAAAATAACCAAGACGTTTAAGTCGATCTTGATCTTGAACAATACGAGTATAATCTAATTGCATTTGTTCTGTTTGATGTATTTCTCTACGAATTACTTCATCTTTAGTAATATTATTACCTTCAAAGCGTACCTCACGCACATAAAAATGACGCCCTATATCAACATATACATATAATTTTATTGTTTTATTGTTGTCATTTATGTCTGGTTCTATTAATACGATAGGTTGCATGTAGCCATGTTTGCTTAACACATATCGTATGTTACGTTCTATTTCTTGAATTTTATTGTTACTATACAATTCTCCAGGAGAAATTCTCATGTATTCCTTAATGTTAGGAAAATAATCTAATATATTTCCATGTAATTTTACAGAATCAAATGTATATTGCATACCTTCATTAATATATAAAGAAAGGTAAATGTATTTTTTATTTGGTGTTAAATCGATTTGTGTTTCATCAATATGAAATTTAGCGTAACCATGATTTAAGTAAAAATTACGTAATTTATCTAAGTCATGGAATAATTTTTGTTGTTGATATTGTTGATTGGATAATATGGGTCTCCATTTAATTTTTCTATATAATTTAAATTGTGATAATAATTTTTTTGTATGGAATGCATGATTACCAAAAATATTGATTTGTTGTACTTTGGCGGTTTTACCTTCAGTAAACATTATTTTCAAATTAACACGATTTCTTGATAGAGGAATAACTACTATCTTAGTTGTAGCTGTAAATTTACCAAAGTTATGATACAAATTATCTAATTCTCGTTTTAATTCAAAAATAGAACATTCATTAAATGGTTCACCTGATTGTATTTTTTTTACATTTAATGTTTTTTTTATTATATCTTCTGTAATTATTTTATTCCCATGAAAATTAACATTATCAATAATTGGGCGTTCTTTCACTTGGATTATAATAATTCCTTCTTCATTATTAGATATTGTGATTTCTTCAAAATATCCTGTAGAAAATAACACTTTAATACTATTAGCAATATCTTCATCATTAATAATAGCTCCAATTTTTAAAGGTAAATTAAATACTACTGTATCTAAAGAAATTCTTTTTAATCCGTTAAAAAGAATTTTGTTTATGATTGTATCAGCGCTGTGTGTTACATTGCTAATTATCAATAAGAATGCTATAAATATTCTTTTCATCTATTGTTATGTATTTTAAACTTTTTAGTTTTAATTTTTATTAATTACCACAATCTAGATATATCGTTGAAAATTGCTAAGCACATCATAAACGTAAGTATAATAGATCCAATGATATAACCAAAACTCTGTGTTTCTTTCGATATTGATTTCCCTTTTATTTTTTCTATTATAAAAAAAAATAAATGCCCTCCATCTAGTGTCGGAAACGGTAATAAATTAATAATACCTAAATTGATGCTGATTAAAGATAAAAACATAAGATAGTAAATTACCCCAGATTGAGCTGATGCACCTGCTCCTTGCGCTATTGCGATTGGGCCGCTGAGGTGGGTTATCCTAATATCTCCAGTAACCAATTTAAATAATGTGTTAGTTGTTAGGCATATCAATTTCCATGTTTTTTTGCAAGCTTCTAATATAGCTGGATACAATCTATATTGATGGATTGTATGATGTTTTTTTGGGATACAAGTAATTTTCGGAAAAACACCTATAACTCCTTCTGCTTTATCGGAAGGAATCAGATATTTTTTATCTGGTGTTAAACTGAAGTTTAATATTTTATTTTTCCGTTCTACTATAATTTTAAAAGTTTTTTCTGGATTATTTTTGATAATTGTAATAAACGATTCCCAATTATGTATTAATTGATCGTCAATTGAGATTATTTTATCTCCAATTTTTAAACCAGCTCGTTGTGCGGCGGAATCAGGTTGTATTCCTGACAAGATTGGTGATACATGTGTATTAAAAGGAAGAATACCCAATGTTATTATAGGATCGTTATTATTAGTAGATTTATTGAACCAGTTACGAGATAAATTAATGGTATAAGTTTGAATATGCGTACTATTTATTGGTGTTGCAGAAATAATAATTTTTTCCTTACCTATGCTATTAAGAATTTCCAAACGTACTGCATCCCAATCACGAGTCAGAATATTGTTAATTGATTTAATTTCTACGCCAGATGGTACATGCGATTGAGCAACAATAGAGTTAGGTATAACAGAATGGATTATTGGTTTATAAATAGGCACACCTATCATAAAAACTAACGCGTATAACACAATAGAAAAAAGAAAGTTAAACATAGGTCCTGAAACCACAATAACACTTTTTTTCCAAATACGTTTACAATCAAATGATTGATTACGTTCTTCATTGCAAGATGCTATTTTTTTTTGAGTATTAAATAATTTAACGTATCCACCAAAAAGAACAGCAGAAATTACGTATTCGGTATCATTTGAATCTCGCCAACTCCATAAAACAGGACCGAATCCTATAGAAAATCGCTCTACTTTTACCTTTAACAAACGTGCTGCTACAAAATGTCCATATTCATGGACCGTGATGAGTATACTTAATGCAAGGATAAATGCGATTAAGTTCCAAAACAAATGTAATAACATGATGTTAATGAATTCTCTATTTTTTGATGATGATATTAATATAGACTTAATAATATTAGGTAAACGAAAATAGGCACTGCAGCAAATAAGCTGTCTATACGATCTAATATTCCCCCATGTCCAGGAATTAAACTTCCGCTATCTTTAATACCAGCTTCTCTTTTAAACATACTTTCAGTTAAATCTCCTATTATAGAGGCTATAATTGCGATGATAGAATAAACAAATATAAGAGATGGATTTATCACCTTGATTGGCATATATTTACTGAATAACCATGAAATTCCTGTTGAAATTAATATGCCTCCAATAAATCCTTCCCAAGTTTTTTTAGGAGATACGTTTTTTAATAATTTATGTCGCCCTAATGTTTTACCGATGATATATGCACTTGAATCATTAATCCAAATTAATATTACAATATACAGTAAACACCATGCCCCGATGGTGTTATCGTTGATATGATGAAATTGGCGCAACGTTAATATCCCCCAAAAAAATGGTAATATTGTTAATATTCCGAAAAAAAAACATAATACATTAGATTTTTTCCAGAAAATAGCAGAATCAGGATAAGATAATATTAATGAAAACGCTAATAACCACCATACTATACTAATGCTACCGAAAATATACCAAAAAATATGCCAATTATTGAAATATAAATAGCTTGTTGTTACAATTATCATTGTAATACACAATAATACAAGTATAGCGCATATCCACATTCGGTGTACATAATCAGAAAAATGATGCATTTTCCCCCATTCCCATGCACTAATCAAGCAAATGATAAATACAACAATCGAAAATGGTATAATAGGCAAAAAAAATACCATCAAAATGGTGATAGGAATCAGGATCAACATGCTAATTAAACGGGTTTTTAACACATTTTTCTCCTTGATTACATGTGTATTGAAAATTAAATAGATGCACTGTTTCCAAATCGGCGCTCTCGTTTCATAAAAGTATTTAGTGCTCTTTTAAATATGACATCATTAAAATCAGGCCATAATACATCTGTAAAAAATAATTCAGCATATGCTATTTGCCAAAGCAAAAAATTACTAATACGATGTTCACCTCCTGTTCGAATCACCAAATCTACTGGAGCTAATTCATTCATACAGATACATTTACATAGAGCATCTTCGTCAATTTGATTAGGGGTTAATATTCCTTGCTGTACTTGCGTAGCAAGTTGTTTCACTCCTTGGATAATATCCCATCGTCCTCCATAATTTGCAGCAATATTAAGCGTAAGTCCACTATTGTTGGAAGTTAATTTTTCAGAGCGGTGTATATTTTTTTGTAATTCACCGGAAAATCGATTAATATCTCCAATGATTCTTAGTTTAATATTATTCTTATGTAGAACATCTATTTCATTATTTAAAGCATGAGAAAATAATTGCATTAGAGAATCAATCTCTTTATCAGGACGTTTCCAGTTTTCACTGCTAAACGCATATAAAGTTAATGCATCGAATCTATAATTAACGGCGAAATGAACAGCACGCCGGACCGCATTAAATCCAGCTTGATGCCCAACAATACGTAATTTTCCTCGTGTTCTTGCCCAACGTCCATTACCATCCATGATAATAGCAACATGGCGTGGTAGTAAATTAGATGAAAAAGTGCTAAGATCTTGATTATGTTGAGATAATATCACATT
This sequence comes from Candidatus Blochmanniella camponoti, assembly GCF_023585825.1. Classification (NCBI taxonomy): domain Bacteria; kingdom Pseudomonadati; phylum Pseudomonadota; class Gammaproteobacteria; order Enterobacterales; family Enterobacteriaceae; genus Candidatus Blochmanniella; species Candidatus Blochmanniella camponoti. Next base: position 709,451 of record NZ_CP097751.1, on the reverse strand, counting down.
TATTTATTTTCCAAATTAAATACCTGTGTGTTAAGTAAAAATATTTGTTTTATAATAATTAACACTATAATTACAGATTCATGACATTACTTATCATTTTTATAATACATATGTAGTAATTGTAATAAATTTATTAAAGACAATATCATTTATTATATGACACACATAGATATTGCTTTCTCACGAGCTTTTTGATCAATATATAAAATATCTTCTATATCATTAGGATCATTTAAATTTATTGCATCAAGTACACGACGAATGACATCAGGAATGTCAGTGAAAGAAATCATTTTATGTAAAAATGCTTCTACGGCGATTTCGTTTGCTGCGTTTAGGACAATAGTAGCCGATTGACTACAATTATCAGCATCTATTGCTAATTGGAAACAAGGATAACTGCGATTATCTAATTGATCAAAATGTAATTTATTAAGATAATATATGTCTATATTTGATGAGATTTCTAGTCCTATTCTGTTGGGATAAGCCAATGCGTACGCAATAGGAATTCTCATATCTGGAGGTGCTAAATGCGCCAATACATTTCCGTCAGAATAGTATACCATAGCATGGACAATAGACTGAGGATGTAATAAAATTTCTATTTCACTCGGTTTAGCATTAAATAAATGACGTGCTTCAATATATTCTAGTCCCTTATTCATCATAGTAGCAGAATCTACTGATATCTTACGCCCCATGGACCAATTAGGATGCGCGCAAGCTTGCTCTGGTGTTATTTCGGTTAATTGTTCTTGTGGCATTTTGAAGAAAATTCCTCCAGATGCAGTTAGCACAATACGAGATATGCCGCACTCAGATAAAGATGTATTTCCTAAATTCTTCTGACATATCTCTGGTAAATTTTGAAAAATTGCGTTATGCTCGCTATCTATAGGCAGTATAAAGGCACGGTATCGATTGGCTTCTTTCATAAACAATTTTCCGCAAGTAACTAAAGTTTCTTTATTTGCCAACAATATTTTTTTACCAGCACGCAACGCGGAAAAAGTAGGCTTTAATCCAGCAATTCCAACTATGGCAGACATCACCATATCCACATCATTAGTTGATGCCAATTCACAGGCATTCATTACTCCAGATAATACTTCAATATCATATTTTCCAGCGGTGATTAAATTTTTTTTCAATATTCGTGCTGCATCTTCAGATATCATACATGCATATTTGGGGCACATCGCTATACACTGTTCTGTCATGACAGCAACGTTATTTTTCGCGACTAATGCATGCACAAAGAACTTGTCGGTGTGTTGTTGTATTACAGATAGGGTAGCTTTTCCAATAGATCCAGTACTACCTAGAATTGTTAAAGATTGCATATGTATAAATTAAGTTACTCATTTGGTGTAGAGATAAAAATCTATTATTTGTTGTTAGTACATATATAAATATCTATCAACGCACAATTTAATATTTAAAATTTCATTAATTCTGATTCTTTTTCCGTGAGAATAATATCAATTTCTTTAATCCAAATATTAGTTAACTTTTGAATTTCATTTTGAAAAACATGCTCTTCGTCTTCATTAATTTCTTTGTTTTTGAGTAAAATTTTGGTTTTATCATTAGCAATACGACGCACACTTCTTACAGCTATTTTACTTTTTTCTGCTTCAGTTCGTACCATTTTTATTAAAGCATGACGACGTTCTTCAGTTAATGCAGGCAATGTTACTCGAATAGTATTTCCATAAGAAATAGGAATTAATTCCAAATCAGACATAAAAATAGCTTTTTCAGTTGATTTGATCAACTGATGATCAAACACTGTGATAGCTAAAGTACGTGAATCTTCTACTATAGCATTTGCTACTTGAGATAACGGAGTGGATACTCCATAGTAGTCTACTCGGATGTTATTTAATATATTTGGAGAAATACGTCCTATATGAATATTGTTGATAGTTGTTTTAAAGTTTTTAATACATTTTTTCATATGTATTTCTGAATCTGTCTGAATATTATCAATTTTATTAATCACATCATATACCTCTGATTTATATTTCTGAATTAAAAAATCAATTTATGTAAATTTAAGTATTTATTTGAATGTTGCAAATTTTTAAATTATTTGGTTATTAAAGTTCCTTCTTTACATCCCATTATTATTCTTTTTAACGCCCCAAGTTTATTTATATTAAATATGCGTATTGGCAAATTGTGTTCTCGTGCTAATGTAAATGCTGTCAAATCCATAACTTTTAATTCACGCTCTAGTACGTCCTGATAACTCAATTGTTCATATAATGTAGCATCAGGATGTTGAATTGGATCAGTAGAAAATACACCATCTACTTTAGTTGCTTTAAGTACTACATCCGCTTTAATTTCAATACCACGTAAACAAGCAGCAGAATCAGTAGTAAATAAAGGATTCCCGGTGCCAGCTGCAAAAATTACTACCCAATTATTAGAAAGTAAGTTAATAGCTTTCATCCAATTATAATGATCGCATACCCCATTTAATGGAATAGCTGACATTAAATGGGACTGAACATAAGCATGATTTAATGCGCTTCTCATGGCTAATCCATTCATTATAGTAGCTAACATCCCTATATGGTCTCCTACTATACGATTCATACCGGATTTAACTAATTCAGCGCCACGAAACAAGTTGCCACCTCCCATAACTATACCTATTTGAATACCTATTTTAACTAATTCTTTAACTTCTGTAACCATTCGGTTTAATACAGTAGTATCGATTCCAAAACCTTCGGTGCCTTGTAGAGCTTCTCCACTCATTTTAAGTACGATACGCCGGTAAATTGGTTTCGTGTGAGTTACCATTAATTATATTCCTCACAAAAAATGGCATAAACAGAAGCAAACACTAACTTATTTAAAGTATAATATGCATGTCAATAATTATTCCGATTTAACCAATTTAATTAGTAGTTTTTTATTGTTAAAAGGATTGAATATATTACTTTAAAAACTAATGATGATCTGTGTTAATTAATTAAAATTTTAGCGAAAATATAAAATATTAATTTACATATCTTCACCTAATTCAAAGCGAGCAAAATTATTAATTTTTACATGATACTCAATCAATAGTTCTTCCACTGTTTTGTTAATATCCATTATGAAGTTTTGTTTTGTTAATACAATGTCATTGAGAAATTTATTCATACGTCCTTCGGTTATTTTTTTTGAAATTTTATATGATTTTCCAGATCTCATGGCAATATCCATGTGAATATTATTTTCACGAATCATTACATCTGTAGGAACATCATGCACGTTAATATATTTAGGGCTTCTAGCCGCGATGTGCATGGAAATATGTTTCATTAAATCTGAAGTTGTATTTCCGCTAGCAGCAACTATTACTCCTATTTTGAATCCGTGCACATAACACCCTAAAAAATCACCTGTCAACACAACAAACCTACGAATATTTATATTTTCTCCAACTTTTGAAATTAAATTAGTCCGTTGTTCTTCAAATCTAGTTTGTAGTACATTAATATCATGAATTTTTTCATTTAATGCTGTAATAATAACAGTTTTAGCGAACTCTTGAAAAGTACTATCTTTAGCTACGAAATCAGTTTCACAATTTATTTCTATCATAATACCATATTGCCTACTGGATGTTATTTCTACTGCAATAAGACCTGATGATGTGGTGTGTCCAGATTTTTTGTAAGCAGTTTTTAAACCGGATTTTCTCATGTTATCTATAGCTAATTCAAGATCTCCATTGGCTTTAATTAAAGCTTGCTTACATTCTACAACACCAATGCCAGTACGTTTACGTAATTCTTTAATTAAATCGCTATTAATATTAATCATTTTTTCTTTCATAGTAATATCATCGCATTAAGAATATATATAGAAAATATTATTACACATTTAATTATTAACAAATTTATGTGTAGCATTAATTATATTAAGTATTGAACACATTCATATGTATCACATTAGATATTATATTTAAATATAGGTTAATCGCGCGTACAGCATCATCGTTCCCTGGAATAACGAAATCTATTCCATCTGGGTTAGAATTGGTATCAACTATTGCAAAAACTGGAATCCCTAATCTATTTGCTTCTTTTATAGCAATATGTTCATGTGTTGCTCCAACAGCAAAAATTGCGTCTGGCAGCCCACCCATATTTTTAATACCTCCTAAACTATTTTCTAGATTAATAAGTTCTCGATTCAAGATCAATGCTTCTTTTTTAGTTAATTTCTTAAAAGTACCGTCCTGAGATTGAATTTCTAAATCTTTTAAACGTTTTATAGATTGGCGTACTGTTTTCCAATTGGTTAGCATGCCACCTAGCCAACGATGATTAACAAAAAATTGATTACAAGCCAATGCTGTTTTTTTTACTGATTCACTAGCTGCGCGTTTGGTACCTACAAATAAAATTTTACCCTTGAGCGCAGCGATTTTATTCAGTTCAATTAAAGCTTGTCTAAACATTACACTAGTTATTTCCAAGTCAATAATATGTATTTTATTGCGAACCCCAAAAATAAAAGGTTTCATTTTAGGATTCCAATAACGGGTTTGATGGCCAAAATGAACACCGGCTTGAAGCATGTCGCGTATAGAAATGTTTTCCATTATATACCTCTATTGGTTGTTGAGCAGATTATTTATAATGTTGGTAGTTATCGGTATTTAAAATATAGATAGATTATATAATACATGTTATATTAATTTTTAATAAGTTAAATACGAAGAATAGTGTGTTACAATGATCTAAAACAAGAAATAATTAACATTTAATTTCAAATAAAGCATGATTATTTGATAACAATAAGTATGGAGTTATAAAGTATATCTTGATGTAATTTGTCTCAATTAATGCAAGATTTATATGTAAATCATATGATGTAAAGGCAAAAAATATTATGTATTTTTTAATAAAATCAATAATATATGTATTATGAAAATTATTATTAAAACGCTTACAGATATAGCAAAAATGCGTATCTCTGGGAAGTTAGCTGCAGAAGTGTTAGAAATGATTGAAGCTTACATACAACCTGGTATTAGTACTGGAGAATTAGATACTATTTGCCATAATTATATTACACAAATACAACATGCTGTTTCTGCTCCTCTTGGTTATCACGGATTTCCTAGGTCTATTTGCACCTCAATTAATGAGGTAGTGTGTCATGGTATTCCAAATAATTCGCATAAATTAAAAGAAGGTGATATTGTAAATATTGATATTACAGTAATTAAAGACGGGTTATATGCTGACACTTCTAGAATGTTTATTGTCGGTCGACCAACAAAGTTGGGGTATCGATTATGTAAGATCACTCAAGAAAGTCTTTATTTAGCAATTCGTATGATTAGACCAGGCATACGTTTAAAAAAAGTAGGTCAATCTATCCAAAGATTTGTTGAAAGTCAGAATTTTTCAATAGTAAGAGAATATTGTGGACATGGAATCGGAAAATTTTTTCATGAAGCTCCCCATGTATTGCATTATGATGCGGATGATGAAGGTGTGATATTAGAATCAGGAATGACATTAACAATAGAACCTATGGTGAATGCAGGTACTCGCCATATTTATACTGAAAATGACGGATGGACAGTAAAAACAAAAGATCATAATTTATCAGCACAGTATGAGCACACTATTGTTGTTACGGAAAATGGATGCGACGTGTTAACATTACGTTCCGATGAGTCTTTATCGTCAATTATTTAAATTATCATAATTAATAAAAAAAAGCATATATTTTATTGTCAAAGTATTTTTAGATATATTTGCAATGATATGAATAAATGACTTTGAATAAGGGCAAAAATATAATTATGTGGTAATATATATATTGTTTTTATGAAAAAAATCAATTCTTGTTATTGAACAAGCAGTATTATTTAATGTATACGTTATTCAATGGGTATAATCTGAGCGATAATATGTTAAATGCTAGTCATTCTTTATTAGAGTAGATTTGTTAAATATGAACAAATTTTATTTAAGGATATCAACATAGTATTTTTAAACAGATATTGCTTTATAACTCAAAAACATAGTAATACATCGTAACGTGTTGATATAAATTTCTAATATTTACTTAAAAAAAGATATTATTTTCCATGGGCAATTAGAAATAATACCCTCAAATGAATTTGATATTATGGAATATGAAACATATGAATCAGTTACGAACAATAATAGAAAGTGCTTTTGAAAAAAAAGAATATATTTCAAAAAATAACATTGATTCTACCCTCAATAATGCTGTTCTAGAAATCATGGATAGATTAGATAATGGGACGTTGCGTATATCAGAAAAAATCAATGGTACATGGATTACGCATCAATGGCTAAAAAAAGCAATTATGCTTGCATTTCATACTATGGACAATCAATTGATAACGTGGGGGGATGGTGTTTTTTTTGATAAATTTCCTATGAAATTTTCCGGATGGGATCGCACACGTTTTGAAAATAAAAAATTGCGTATAATTCCACCAGCTACCGTACGCTACGGAGCTTATATTGCTGCTAACACAGTAATTATGCCTTCCTACATCAATCTTGGTGCTTATATTGATGTAGGAACAATGATTGATACTTGGGCTACAGTTGGATCTTGTGCTCAGATTGGAAAATATGTGCATTTATCTGGAGGCGTGGGAATTGGAGGAGTTTTAGAGCCCATTCAAACTAATCCAACCATCATTGAAGATAATTGTTTCATTGGGTCTCGTTCTGAAATTGTAGAAGGAGTAATTGTTGAAAAAGGCGCAGTGATCTCTATGGGAGTATTTATAGGTCAAAGCACTAAAATATATGATCGTGCTAGCGGAAATATATACTATGGACGTGTACCAGCTGGTTCAGTTGTAATTCCCGGCAGTCTGCCTTCTAAAGATGGTCGTGTTAATACTTACTGCGCTGTAATCGTGAAAACAGTCGATTCTAGAACTAAAAATAAAGTTAAGATAAATGATTTATTACGCGACATATAAAATATATTTTCTTACTTAAAGTACTTTATTCTGTGGTATTTTGATTCTATTGTTTAAATATTAGCTAGCATAAATGTTGTTTATATTTATTGGTGTGAAGTAATGCATTTTTATTTGTTTGATTTATCTGTTTAAATTTGACCAATGTTAGTTAATTTTATAACTAATATAGTTTTAATAAAATTAAGGATAACTTTCATTATTTTAAGCAAATATAAACAATAACCATGCGTAATTTAAATGTTTTAGAATTACCTCTGTATGGCATCAATTTAATTGAAGCTTCGGCAGGCACTGGTAAGACATATACTCTCATAATAATCTATATTAGATTATTGTTATGTTTAGGGAATAGATCAGATTTTTCCCGTCCTTTAACAGTAAACGAAATACTTGTAGTAACCTTTACTAAATCTGCAGCACAAGAACTGCGTCATCGCATCAGAGAAAATATTCATCAATTTAGATTAGATTGTATACGTGGATATAGTAATAATTTTTTATTTTCTAAATTATTATTACAAATACATAATATAGAATTAGCCATAAATCAATTGTCTGAAGCAGAAAAAAAAATAAATCAAGCATCTATTTTTACCATCCATAGTTTTTGTCAAAATATCTTAAATCACAATACAATCGAATTAAACATGCTGTTTAATACAAATATTGTTGATAATGAAACAATATTGTACCAACAAGCATGCACTGATTTTTGGAGACGAAATTTTTATTCACTGCCATTGAATATAGCTAGATTGATTCAAGAATGTTGGAAAGATCCAAATTCTCTTTTAAACGATATTGTTCCTTATATATATAGATCTAGGTCTAGTCTTGACTGTTACGATCATAGCATACATGAAGATAAAAAAAGTGTCATAACTTATTATGAACAAATACTGGATCATGTCAATCATGTTAAAAAGGAATGGCTTAAAAATAAATATAATATAATTACTATCATCAATTCTTATGACATTAATCGAAGAATATACAATAAAAATAATTTAATACGTTGGATAGACAGAATTAATCAATGGGCCGAACGACCAACAATTGATCATACGACACCTAATGATCTACAACGTTTTAGAACAACCGAATTAAAGATACATAATAATAGTAATAGATCTGATTATATATGTACTTTATTTGATTCAGTAGAAAAATTATATAGACAATTATCGTCATTTAAAACATCAATATTTAAAATTGCAATAAATGAGATACATAATGATTTAAATAATACTCAACATTGTAGGTCAGAAATTACTTTAAACGATCTCGTTGATGTGTTGGCTCATCATTTAGTTGAAGATAAAGACAATAAATTAGCACATATACTGCGTACACGTTATCCGGTAACGCTTATTGATGAGTTCCAAGATACAGATTGTCAGCAATTCAAAATTTTTAGCACATTATATAATTCTGATTCAGAAAATGGTCTTATTCTAATAGGAGATCCCAAACAGTCAATTTACGCCTTTCGTGGGGCTGACGTATTTTCATACATGAAAATACGTCGAACAGTATGTAACAAATACAATCTTGATATTAATTGGCGTTCGTCGTTAAATATAGTTAATGCTATTAACCAATTATTTCAATTGGTTTCTAATCCGTTTATTTTTGAAGATATTCCTTTTATTCCTTCGGTAGCTGCTAGCCGAAATAGTATGTATCGGTTTTTGATAAACAATCAATCGCAAACAGCTATGTGTTTTTGGTTGCATCCTGACGAGATAGTTACAATAGGTGACTATAAACGATCAATGGCACAGGAGTGTGCCGCTATTTTATACAATTTATTACATGACATACGTAATGGGACAGCTTGGTTAGAAAATGATAAGTATAAAAGAAAATTAGAAATATCAGATATAACTATATTAGTACGCAATCATGAAGAAGCATCACTTATTTGTTCTGCTTTATCAAAACTAAATATATCAACAGTATTTCTATCTAATCATAAAAATATTTTTGAAACAATGGAATCTTATGAATTATCATTATTATTACAAGCAATCTTATTTCCAGAGAGCCATACAATTTGTACTGCTTTAACAACTGTTTTTTTTGGGTTAAATGCCGCTGATATTGACAGTATTAATAATAATGAATCTAAACAGGAACGAATATTTGAGAAATTTTTTGAGTATTATTCCGTTTGGAAAAAAAAGGGTGTGTATTTGATGATACAGAAAATAATTTTTGACCATAAAGTACCAGAAAAATTATTGTCTACACGAGTAGGTGAAAGTAGTTTAATAAATATTTTGCATTTAGGTGAATTATTGCAAGATGCTGCAAGACAGTTACAAGATGAACACGCGCTTATGGAATGGTTAATATCAAAAATAACACAACCAAAAAATAAAAAAATATCTGATCAAAATTTACGATTAGGCAGTGATCATCAATTGATAAAAATTAGTACAATACATAAATCTAAAGGATTAGAATTTCCATTAGTATTTTTGCCATTTGTAGCAGACTTTAATTATGTAAAAAATCCTTTTTTTCATGATAGAAAGTCATATGAAACCCATTTAAATTTCAATATATCAGAATCAAGTTTAATATTGGCAGATGAAGAGCGTTTATCAGAAGATTTAAGGCTATTATATGTAGCGGTGACTCGTAGTATTTATCATTGTTCTATAGGTATTGGACCAATAGTACGACGATACAAAAAAAAATCTAATACCAATGACTTACATCACAGCGCCTTAGGATATTTAATCCAAAAAAAAACTGCTGGAAACGCAGCAACATTAAGGAAACATTTAAAAAGGCTCAATGTTTATTCGAATGGTGATATTTCCTTCCGTATTATTTCAAGATCACAAGAACTATTTTCTCATGTATCGTCTGTTGCATCTAATCAATTACTATACGGAAAAAAGTGGAAGACATCATCAAATGTTATTCCGTGGGGTATAACAAGTTTTAGCGCTTTACAACATACTGATGTTGATGTTACAACATGTTTAAATTTAGAAAAACAATTAGATATCAGTGAAAACATTCAGTATCAAGAAAATGATATTCCATTAACACCACATACTTTTCCTAAAGGAAAAGTATGTGGTAACTTTTTTCATAGTATCTTTCAAGTTCTGGATTTTAGAAAACTTGTAGATATGAAATGGTTATACGCACATATGGCAAGATATAATATTGACCCAATTTGGGGATTTGTTGTTCGAGAATGGATATATATAGTACTCAATACCCCCCTTAATAATAATTTAACTCTCGCGCAAATAACTCCTAGGGATAAAAAAACTGAACTTAAATTTTATTTATCTATTAATGCGTATTTAACATCAAAAGAATTAGACCATTTATGCAAAAAGTATGATCCTTTATCACGTCAATCTTCATCGCTTACTTTTTTGGATATAACAGGAATGTTAAAAGGATTTATTGATTTAATTTTTCGTTGGAATCATCGATATTATTTGTTAGATTATAAAACCAATTGGTTAGGAGACAACAATGAGGATTATGTTGGTTCTAAAATAACACAAGAAATGATTAAACATCATTATGCATTGCAATATCAACTTTATACTTTAGCACTGCATCGGTTTTTACGTAATAGACTCGTTTCTTATAACTATGAAAAAGATTTTGGAGGAGTATATTATCTATTTATACGCGGTATGGATGGAACACCGTTGAGTAATGGAATTTATTTTTTTCGTCCATTATCGGCATTTATTAATAAATTAGATAATTTATTCTCTAAAAATAATCTAAACATCATTAGATGAATAATTTTTAGATTTTACTTTATAATAGGAACATTATTATTTTCAATAAAATAATACAGATGCGATTTAATGTATTAACGATTAAGTATACCTATCTATCTGAATAAGCCACATACGAACTTACATATAATTATTAATTCAAATAGATGATTTATATCTAAAAAGAAAAAGTATAAATTATTTGAGTGAAATTTAAAATTGTAATTATCTGTTTTTAACTAAAAAAATACAGTTTTTCTGTCGTTTAAAATATACAATCTAATATTGTAGCCGTAAAAATAATCCCATGAAAGATGTTATTAACAATATTTTAAAATTAGGGTTGTGGCATTCACTAGATGTACAATTTGCCGATGTATTAGCTCTTCCCATTTATGATGGGGATCGAAATAATAATATAAAGGAAGCATTAATTTTAGCTAGCGCAACTCTAAGCTCTAACGTGAGGGCTGGTCATGTTTGTTTACCTTTGTGGTTTCTTACGCCTGACAAATTATTTCAAGGAAATTATCCTGAATTAACGTATGCGATATATAAAAAATTAGGGAAATTATCGATATCCGACTGGCAGGAATTATTGCTTTCTTGTCCCTCGGTTAGTGATGGATCGCGGGTCACCCCATTAATATTGGAAAATAAGCGCTTGTACTTACATCACATGTGGCAAGATGAATGCATAGTCGCGCAATTTTTTAGTCATAACTATCCATCAAATATCTTTCAAAAAGAAAAAATAATTTATGTATTAAATCAATTATTTCCTATAACTTATACAGAAGTTGATTGGCATAAAATAGCTACTGCTATTGGAGTAACACATCACAGAGTATTAATTTCTGGAGGACCTGGAACTGGAAAAACATCTATTATAGCGAAGATAGTAGCGGCATTATTGTTATGCAGCAAGAATAATGATCTAAATATTCAGATAACCGCTCCAACAGGAAAAGCAGCAGCTCTTTTGACTGAATCTTTCAGAACAACAATGCACAATATTCCACAATTAGAAAATCTTTTCTTATGTAACTTACCAGAAAAAGCTATTACTCTACATAGTTTACTTAGAACACGATTATATAAAGAAAATATTCAATATAATTGCTTTAATCTCACACATTTAGATCTCTTAATCATTGATGAAGCTTCTATGGTTAGTCTATCTATGTTAGCTCAGCTAATTTTGACACTTTCTCCCCAAACGAAAGTTATTTTTTTTGGTGATCAATATCAATTATGTTCAGTAGAACCTGGATCTGTATTTAAAGATGTGTGTCAATTTTCTAATTTTTATTATTCTCATAAACGTTATCAAGAACTTATAGATCTTACAGGTTACATATTACCTATTATATCTCCTGCTGAATTATCTATACATTATAATTATAATAGTATTATTGATGGTACATGTATACTAAAGAAAAATTATCGATTTAGTGAAAGTTCAGGAATTAATAAATTATCTGGTGCTATAAATTCAGGAGATTATAATTATGCGTTGTCATTGTTGAATTCAAGCATATACAAGGATTTATATTATATTTATTTTGTAGACAAAAAAAGCTATATAACTATGATTCTTAATTGTGCAATGGCATATTCTAACTATTTACAAGAATTGAAACATACTAAAATCCTGACAAAAAATATTTTAAATATTTTCAATCATTATCGAATATTGTGTGCATTACGTGATGGTCCGTTCGGAGTAATAAGACTTAATTATTATGTTGAACAAATATTAAACGAAAAAGGATTAATTCAATTAAATAATTCTAGAAATTATATAGGTAGACCTATTATTATATTACGTAATAAACCATCATTAGAATTATATAATGGAGATGTTGGAATATTGTTGCTAAACGATCAAAATAAACTGTCTGCATATTTTATTTTACCACGAGGGGGTATAAAAGTTATACAAATATATCAATTACCGGAGTATGAAACTTGTTTTGCTATGACTATACATAAAGCGCAAGGATCTGAATTTCAACATATCGCAATAGTATTGCCCAATCAATATACACCATTATTAACACGAGAATTACTCTATACTGCTGTCACTAGAGCTCGTCAATGCCTTTATTTATACGCGACAGATCACGTAATAATACGCAGTATTAATTCGATCACACAACGTTATAGTGGATTATATGAAAAAATAAAAAATCATATAATGCCCATAGTTTAATAAATGAAAAATTTGTGTTTTATTACGTACATTGTTTGAAAATATAGTGTTATGTATTACATGGTATACATACGATTTTTAATCGTAAAGTATTTATTATTTTTTGATGTAAAAGTTGTAAATCGTTATATTATTCTGTATTTCATTGGGTTAAAAAAGTAATATTCTGCCGTTTTAATAATTTTTGAGATGTTTTCGTCATTTAAATCAAATGAAATAAGTTTACGTAAATATGGATCGTAACTTTCTCTGAAAAGAGAATATTTGGTACCTTGCCAAACTTGTATTAGTTTGCGATGTGCTTCTTTTTGACAATATGGATTGGAAGATATTGTTCGAGTATTCCAGTCAAATACATGATTCATCCAAGCTCCTCCAGACTGATATAGTAACAATATGGGGGTGTTTATACCTGTGCGGTAATCTGACATTAGAGTGAATAATAACTTTTTTGCATGCAATTTTGACAAATTAGGAAAATGCCATGCATCATTAATACCAAATAATCGACTATCACCTTTTCCACCTATAGCACAATAGGTTATATGTTCTAGCCACAACAATAATACATCTTTCATAGAAAGATATCGAGGTTTCCAACGCGTCAATCCATTTTCTTGAACTGCAGTTAATTGCCCTACTAATCTAGTCGTATCAAATGTTAAAGAAATATCTAGGTTATGTTTTTCAATACAATGATACGTTTTTATTTGATTCGCTAATATTGTCATTTTTTTTTGTTGTTTAGTCCAATATAATTTTCCAAATACACCATAAGGTAGAATTCCAGAAGCACGCATACTATGATATAGTTCATCAGTATTTTTACTATGAATTAGATAATCAATCAATTGTATATTCAATTCATAACGATTGAGTCCATCTACGGAAAAAGGTTCGTCATTTGATAATTTCAATATATTTTGATCAAAATACACATTTAAGCGTTTTTGAAACCATATGCGTACTGGATGGCGATAAAAATTGTATAAATCTTGAAAAATTATTGTTTTTGTGAGGTCATGTGAAAGCGGAGTATTAAAATTCGGATAGATTAATAGAGAATGATTTGTATTAATATTTGTTGTAGGTAGCCATTCTGTAGCAAAACTTTGTTTATTATTGTTAGGATTGAAATTTTCAGGAGAAAAAGGAAACGGAGGATACCATTGACATAAACGCTGACGTATATGTTTGATATTAATATCTATGTCTATATTTTCATGTTCTTTTGAATAAAAATTTAAAGCAATATATTCTAAAAGTTCATTGATTAATACAGAAGGGTAGCTCATGCTATTATCATAAATTGAGTGTCCGATAAAACTAATATATATCTTTTCTTGAGCTAATAAAAATGCTATCAAAAATGAATAACAATCTTTTTCATGTATGTTATCGTCATTTCTACGCGGATTTTTAACCATTAAATTAAAGTCTGGAGATATTTTATTGCGAGGAAACTTATTATCATTCATACCTAAAAAACACACTACTTTATAAGGAATACAGACAGTTGGAGTAATATTGCAAAAATTAATTACATTTGGTATAAATCGGGGGATTACAGTATCTTGTGTTAATTTGCGACATAATTTATCGCGTAATGCTGTTACACTTATAGTTTGAGTATATTCCGCTTGTATGCCTGATTCTAATATATCTCTGTAGCAGTTTTTTAAGAAAATTAAAACTGTTTTGTTTTCTGAATCCATATGATCATAATAAAAAAAATCATCAATTATTTCTTTGAAATAGGATATCCATTCTACCAACGTATAAGAATGACCGAATCGGTCCCTCCATTTTTTTAATGTTTTTAAAAATTCTCCTAATTGACCAATAATATTGATATGGTCTCTGATCATTATATCATCATACGGTAAAATTTTTTCCCAGGTATCATGTTGATTTTTTATAGCGTAACCTAATAACATTCTATTTAATCCAAAATTCCAGGTATTTTGATTAATAATAGGTAAACTAAAATTATACATGGTGTAATCATCAAGTCCCCACCTAATACCAGATTTAATGGTCCATTGGTGTAATAATTTTACTTCTTCTTTATTCATTTTAAACCGAGATGCGATAGATGGTACTGTTAAAAACGACAAAATTTCTTCAGAAGTAAATCGACTGTATGGTATGTTTAGTATATTAATAAAAGTTGATATAATTGGATGTGTATTTTTTTTATAGTTATCTATTGCGATATTAAACGGTAAATGTCGATCTTGTATATTATCAAATATAGTTTGAATAGCTGATTTATAACAGTGTATATCATAGGCCATAACTATGATGTCTCCCGGAGACAGTGATGGATCATCTGCCATCATTGATAACAAATTATCATGTAACACTTCTACTTCTCGTTGAATACTATGACAAACATGGCAAGTAATTGATTGATCTTCTGATAATAATATATGTCGTTGATTATTTGTAGATGTTGTAGTATCGGGTTGTTTTTTTATATTTTTTATATGATTCTGAAATTCTAAAATGTTTTTTTGTACAATGTGAAGCAAAGAATCTTGTTTAGGAATAATAAAAGATTTTAGTTCAATTTTATCTTTTAATTGAGTAAACAAAGATAAAGTATCATAAGCAACATCGCCCCATGCATCTAATAAAGGATGATTAATATTAGAATAATGATTCTGATTGGAAAAATGAACAGCAACAGATGAAGATGAGCGCAATACATTCTTATTGCGCAATTGGCTTTCTTGTTGTGTTACATCATACGAATCTCGATCAGATATATAAATCAAGTTATGATAACAGGGATTTATAAACCATAAGTAAATATCAATATGGTAACTTAATAATTTTAAGATATTCCAATATATAGGCGGTATAGATGTTATTCCAAAAATAAATATTCTACTTGGAAGATAGTTAAAAATTATCTTCTGAGTATTTTTTAGGAAATCAATACAACGTTGTAAAGGATATATATTACCCTTCAATTCTTGCTGATTACATCGTATGTTCTCTAAGAACATACGCCATATTTTTGATTGCCAGGTTTGATGTGTGTCATCTAAATAATTTATTATTTCATTAGATTCCCAATTGTTCAACCAATCTGGGCGATATATTAAATATTGAATAAATAAATTGGAAAGTTGTTCGGAAAGTTGACCTATTTTTTGCTGATTGACATCGCCATATAAGTATTTGTGTATAATAGAGCACTTTTTTGATATTTGCATTTGAGATAATATTTTCATAAATTTCCAATACATGATAGACTGGGAAAAGTTATCCGCTATAAAATTATTAGACTCTATTTTATTAGAAATATATTGTATGAAAGACATTAAAGTCATAAATTTGATATTACATGCGATACCAAAATGATTGGCTATTTCTATCTGTATCCATTGAGCCATAATACCGTGTTCTGTTAATATTATTTCAGATTGCATAGGATCAGGTAGTGATTTATCTGACATAGTATTAATTAATAGATTTCTGAATGAATTTGATTGATTAGAATGATAAATAGTAAACATTGTGTAATAAAATTATTTAATTTAAATGGGGTGTGTTTTATTAATCTGATACCTGTATATCCTCTATATATAGTCTATATATAGGATGGTCGTGTTTGTTTATAATTATAACGAAAAATATATTATATATGCTTTGATGTTTGATTATTTCAAACAAAAACAATTTTATTAGTTCACATATTTCAAAAAATAGAAAAAATAAATAAATTGTTTTTCATGAAATGAAACTATTTAAAAAAAATAAATTTTTTCAATTATTACTGATTTGTTATATTTATTTATTATATAAATATGGCAGCTGATAAATATACATAAATTTTAATCTTTAAAAAAATATGTAAGTAATTAATGAAAATTAAATTTGATTTAAAGCATGAGAATCATTATTAACAAATAATGACGTATCAAAAATTAATTGACATGGATTTTTTAATTATATTGATAACTTTGATAAATCAATTATCTATAAGCAAGATAAATGATAATCGTTCCTAATATAATCATAGGGAATGACAAAATTTGTCCCATGGTGGCTATGTTGTTAATTAATCCTAACTGACTATCAGGTTGACGAAAAATTTCCGCTATAATACGAAACACCCCATAACAAACCAGAAACAAACCAGACACACTACCCACGGGATGTGGTTGACGAATAAATTTACTTATGATAATAAATAATATTACTCCCTCTAAAAACATTTCATATAATTGAGACGGATGACGAGGCAGCACACCGTAACTATCAAATAGTGGTTCCCATTCAGGATGATTTGGTAGTATTAATAAATCTTGATACACGGAATTAGGAAATAACATAGCCCATGGAATATCAATGGCTATTCGACCCCATAATTCTCCGTTAATAAAATTTCCTAATCTACCGAGTCCTAATCCAAACGGAACTGCGGGAACGACAAAATCTGATATTTGAAAAAAAGGACGATGTTTTTTGTGAGAAAACCATGCGATCGATATAATTACACCTATTAAACCGCCATGAAAAGACATACCTCCTTCCCATATTTTAAAGATCCACAGTAAATTGTTAGAAAAAAAAGACCACTGGTAAAATAATACGTATCCAATACGACCGCCTAATAAAACACCAAAAAAACACAAACATAATAAATGTTCTACATCTGTATGAGTCCATGAAACATTATTGAAATGACGCATACGATATGATAATGACCACATAGCATATATAAAACCTAATCCATACATTACACCATACCAATGCAATGAAATAGGTCCCATTGTAAAAATTACCGGATTACATGCATGATAATAAAGATTCTGCATATTGAATTATACTATTTATATGATTTTTATAATCAGTTTTAACCACAAAATGTAGTTATTTTAAACAAAACACGTTTCAATGTACTATTAATATTGGCGTGCACATCTGCAATGGAATATTGAAATTCTTTTTATTGATTATACTGTATTTGATCTTCTTCTTTATAAGGATGCAATAGCATTAAATTACGATATTATCACATCAACAAATTCTTGCATAACTTTTCTATATACATCTCTTTTAAAGAATACGACTCGGCGTATGGGATACCATAAGCTAACCCACTTCCAGCTATCAAATGTGTAATCTTTATTACTTTTTATGTTAATGCGTGTATCTTTAGATACAAGCTTTAGTAAAAACCACTTTTGTTTTTGCCCAAAGCAAATAGGCCTAATTTTCCAACGAATTAATTTTTTAGGTAATTTGTAATGCATCCAATATTGCGTTGAAGATAGAATACGAACATCTTGATCATTCAATCCTATTTCTTCAAATAATTCCCTATACATGGCTTGTTCTGGAGTCTCTCCAATATTAATTCCACCTTGAGGAAATTGCCAGCAGTAATGCTGCTTACATTTTCTAGCCCATAATACTTGCTGATGAGTATTACATAGCACAATTCCTACGTTTAATCGGTAACCGTTATCATCAATCACCAGATTGCCTCAGTTTTATTGAGATATTTCATTAAATTTTTTAAATATTTATTATAAATATAACTATTCCTATTGTATTTTATAAAAATGCAGGAGCTATAGATTCTCCAAAATATATACAAGCCTGTATATCTGTGTTATTATACATAATACAGTAAAGTAATAATACTAATATACTTATTATATTTTATATAATAAGTATACTCAACTCAAGGAGTTTTACTATGGTCTGACGTTCTTTAATCAATAAACTGCATAAAAATTTTTTAATTAAAAAATTTAATTATAATTTATATTAAGCTTTACTACTTAAAATCGATGTTGTTAAGTTTTTTATAAAAAATGGGGATATAATGTTTCTTATAAAAGCATGCTTAATAATAACTGTCTATAATTTAAATTAAAAGTACAAGAATACATTTTAATCTGTATCTCACAATTCATAATACGTTTGTTTTTGTTAAAAACACTATAATAAATAATTGTCAAATAAATAAAACTATGAAATAAAATTGAAAAAAGTTATTATAATATCTAAATCATTTAATCTATCATTTTAAATGATACTAAATAATAAGTTTTTAATAAATCATTTGATATAATGTCACATTTATGGTATTCGGTAATTTTAACAATTTTCCTTATTGAATTGTTCTATTGTTTCCAACATAAATAAATCTTCTAGTTTTTGTTTTCGGCGAATTTGACGAATTTGTCCATTTTCAAATAAAACTTCTGGTAGTAACGGACGCGTATTATAATTAGAAGACATAGAAGCCCCGTATGCACCAGTGTCATGAAATATCAAATAATCCCCTACTTTTGCTGAACAAGGTAATTTACGTGCTAATATTGTTCCGTTCATATTTTGTGTAAAAACATCTCCAGATTCACATAGTGGACCACCAACAACGGTATCGCATAATGTTTCTAAAATAACGCTGCGATCATCTCCAGGTACTAATGAAATATGATGATAACTACCATACATGACTGGGCGCATTAAATCATTATACCCTGCGTCTATTAATACAAAATGACGATTACCCATGTTTTTTACCGCTCTAATTTGTGTAATTAATATTCCTGATTCAGCCACAAGAAAACGACCAGGTTCTATTTCTAATGTTACTGTATGATTTAAATATTGGCTAATGTATTGTCTCGCATTATTCCATAATCGAAAATAATGATTTACATCTAAAACTATATCATTATGTTGATATGGTATTGTTAATCCTCCTCCAGCAGAAATAACATGTACATCTATTTTATATTTCAAAATCTGTTGGACCATCGCATTACATACTTTAGATAAATGATCGTACCGCACTCCAGAACCAATATGCATATGTAGTCCGATTAACTGTAGATCATAATGATGAATATAAGATAAAGCTATTGGTATATCTTCATGCCAAATTCCATGCTTGCTATTTTCTCCTCCAGTATTAGTTTTTTGGTTATGTCCGTGTCCAAATCCAGGATTAATACGTAACCATATTTTATGTCCAGGAGAACAAGCTCCTAATTGCGCTAACATATCTATCGATCCTGCATTAACAACGATATTTAGTTCTGATATTCTTAATAATGTTTCTTCTTCTAAAATATCAGCAGTGAAAACTATTTCATTACTTTGTTTTCCCGTTTTAAAACCAGCTAATAATGCTCGTTCGATCTCTCCTAAAGAAACAGCATCTACTTTAACTTCATAATTATGCATTAATCGTAAAATATGAATATTAGAGCAAGATTTTTGAGCGTACCGTATAACGTCAAATTGTTTTAATTGTGTAATACGATTAATTATAATCGATGCATCGTACACCCATACTGGACCTTTATATTTTTGATGTAATTTTTTTAAACTTTCATAGGTAAGAGCACTTGTTTGCGCAAAGATATTATGTGTCACGCTATATTCCTATTATCTTTTTGATATATATATTAAATATCAAAATATTTCGAAATTATATCTTGAATATATACTTGAAAATTATTAAACATAGGTTTGTATTATTAAAAAATTAATCAGATAAAATCATAAATATATACTTACTTTTTAAGTATATTGAAAAAATATAAACAAATTTTATTTTGGACGAAGTGTAGGAAATAAAATTACATCACGAATAGTATGACTGTCGGTGAACAACATGATCAAACGATCGATTCCTATCCCAATACCTGCTGTAGGAGGTAATCCATATTCTAATGCAATTAAATAATCTTCGTCATAATTTATGTGAACATTATTATTGTTTGTTTTATCTTTTTTTCCATATGCTTGTTTTAAAAAACGTTCCTTTTGATCTTCTGGATCGTTTAATTCTGAAAAACCATTTCCTATTTCTCGTCCAGCAATGAAAAGTTCAAAACGATCAGCAAACTCTGGATTGTTGTCATTACGACGTGCTAATGGAGATACTTCTATTGGATAAGAAGTAACACAAGTTGGTTGAATTATTTTTTTTTCTATTGCTTCTTCAAAAATAACCATATGTATTCTGTGTAACGTCCAACAACTCTTAACGTTAATGCCAAGTGATTTTGCAATAGAAACAGCAGTACATATATCGTCTATATTTTGGGATCTAGTTTCTGGTAGATAATACAATATAGCTTCTTTTATACTGATTTGCGTAAAAGGATGCTTAAAATCTAATTCATAATCTCCATAATTTATTATATTACTACCTAGTATTTTCTGTGTTACCGATCTTAATAAATTTTGCACTAAAATGATTATATCACGATAATCAGCATAAGCCATATATATTTCCATCATTGTAAACTCAGGATTATGATAAGAAGATATACCTTCATTACGAAAATTACGATTTATTTCGAATATTCGCTCAAAACCACCTATCACTAATTTTTTTAGATATAATTCTGGAGCGATTCGTAGATACATATCTATTCCTAATTTATTATGATGTGTAATAAAAGGATGCGCTATAGCTCCTCCTGCAATTGTGTGCATCATTGGTGTCTCTACTTCCATGAAATTATTTTTTTTCATGAATTGGCGTATTTCAGAAATCACTAAAGAACGTATTTTAAATATTTTTCTTGTATTTTCATTAATAATTAAATCTAAATATCTTTGACGATATTTTGTTTCTTGATTATTTAAACCATGAAACTTATCTGGTAATGGACGCAATGATTTAGTTAATAATCGAATTTCTTTACAGTATATTGATAGTTCCCCAGTACGTGTTCTAAATAATATACCGCGTGCTCCTAAGATATCTCCTAAATCCCATTGTTTTATATTTTCATCATATAAATTTGTTGCTAATGAATTAGAAGTAATATATAATTGTATGCAACCCCCAGCATCACGTACAGTTATAAAAGATGCTTTTCCCATGATACGTTGACTTATTATACGGCCTGCTATGATTACTTCTATATTTAATTGTATCAATTCTAAATTGGATGTATGAGCGTATTTTTTATGTAATTGATTAGAAATAGAATTACGACGAAAATTATTTGGAAATGCTACGCCTTTTTCACGGAGTTTTGATAATTTTTTTCGACGAATATTTAATTCATCATCGACATTAAATTTTTGATATGACTGATCCTTTGAATATACGTATTTAGTCATTACGAATCTCGCTTAAAGTGTTTTTAATGCTAACTCTTATAAAATCGTCTAGATCTCCATTTAAAACAGCTTTAATATTACGTTTTTCAAAACCAGTACGTAAATCTTTAACTCTAGAATTATCTAAAATATAAGATCGTATTTGATTACCCCAAGTAATATTTACTTTATTGTTTTCTCTCATTTTTTTTTCATAATTTTTTTTTTGTAATTCAAGCTCATATAATTTAGCTCTTAGTTGCTTCATAGCTTGATTTTTATTTTTATGTTGTGAACGATCACTTTGACATTGGGTAACAATATTTGTTGGTATATGGGTGATGCGTACTGCAGATTCTGTACGATTAACATGTTGACCTCCTGCTCCAGAAGCTCGGTAAACATCACAACGTAGATCTTCTGGGCGAATATGAATATTTATACTATCATCTAATTCTGGATATACAAATACTGAAGCAAATGAAGTATGGCGTTTCCCAGCAGAATCAAAAGGACTTTTGCGCACTAGTCTGTGTACACCAGATTCAGTACGTAACCAACCATATGCATAAGGCCCAATAACTTGAATAGTAGCAGATTTTATCCCCTTGACTTCTCCTGTCGATTCTTCAATAACGTCGGACATAAAACCTTTGTGATCGATCCAACGTAAATACATGCGTAACAACATACTAGCCCAATCCTGTGCTTCTATTCCTCCAGATCCTGATTGAATATCGACATAACAATTGGAATCATCATACTTTCCTATAAACATACGACTAATCTCTAATTGAGATAATGTACGTTCTAAATCAATTGATTGATCATAAATCTCGGAAAGTAGGATGTTGTCATATTCTTCCGTCAATTCTAACAAATCATTTAAATCCACTAAATTTTTATAAAGCTGATCAACAATGTTGATAAAAATTTTTAAAGAAGATGATTTTTGTCTAAGAATTTGTGCTGTTTTAGGATTTTTCCAAATACCGGGTGATTTTAGTTCGTTGCTAATTATTTTAAAATGTTTTCTTTTGAGATCGTAGTCAAAAATCATCCTTAAACTTCAATACTCTATTTAACATAACTTGAATATGTTGTTTAGTAAGATCGATATTTATCATGAAATTTTATTCCTTAAGATGTATATTTTTTATTCATATAATTTCACGTAATCGTATATATATTATATATACTATAATACAACTCGATAAAGACTCTCTATATAATATATGTAAAGATATATGTATTTTCTTACGATATCAGTCATATAGTGTGATTTTGATCTTTGATCGTTATTATTCAATTGTGTAATAAGTCGTATGCAAATACGAAACTGTTATATACATTTTTATTTATTTTATTTCAATTAATGCCGTAAATAATCATACATAACGAAGAGAATAGCATCCTATCAATTATTGTTATGCGCTTATATTATCATCTTAATTATACACATAATTAAAAATCGATAATTTTTTAATTATAAATGTTATAATAGTACACGGTTAATGATAATGTAATTTTTTGTTATCTTTCGGTGTAGATATTTAATTAGTGGGATTAGTTAGTATATATTATATGATATTTATTCGGAGTTATTTTTATTCATAAGGAAAAATATAATGTTTCCTCGTATGGCTTTTTTGGGACAGTATCCTGTACCCTCAAAAGATTTGCCTCTAACATTCATCTCCTTAGAGGAATGGACGTTAGTGAGATTATATGGACCAGATGTTATACAGTGTTTACATAATCAGTTTACTTGTGATATTCAAAATTTAAATAAAAATAAATATAGTTTTTCAGCACATTGTAATCCAAAAGGAAAAATGATTAGCAATATGTATGTTTTTCATCTTAAAAATCAAGAAATGGCATTTATTGAACGTCTAAATATATGCAAAAAACAAATAGAAGAAATGAAAAAATATATGGTATTTTCTAGTGTTACTGTTATTCCTGATTATGATGCAATACTTATTGGAATAGCTGGAATAAATGCAAGAAAGCATTTAAGTATGTTTTTTTCAGTTTTACCAAATAAGACACACACAATAATTCATGCTCAAGATGTGACCTTACTTTATCTTAGTGCTCCATCAGAACGATTTTTGTTGATTATTAATAAAAAATCAATATTAGATTATTTGTTAAGTGAATCACAGTCTCAGATACAACTTAATAATAGTCGTCAATGGGTATCATTAGATATGGAAGCAGGCTATCCAATTATTGAGCCAATAACTAGTGAATTATTTGTTCCTCAAGCTGTTAATATGGATATATTACACGGAATTAGTTTTAATAAAGGTTGTTATATTGGACAAGAATCTATTGCACGTATTAAGTATCGTGGGCATAACAAACAAACTTTATATCGATTGCACGGTGTCATTGATTATAAGAAAAATTATAAATTGCCTGCTGCTGGTGATCAGGTAGAGTTAAAAATAAATAACCAACACTGGAAAAATATTGGAATTGTTTTACAATCTTGTCAAATTAAAAAAAATAATATATGGATACAAGTAGTATTAAATAGATCTATTCTAGCATCTTCAGAATTGAGAATTACAAATACACAAACTCACGATAGTCTCATGTTTTATTATTGATATTTGATGCATTTAAATATTTTTTTAATATCTCAATATTTCTTTTTAGTCATAATGATCTCGTAATAACCATTCTGGAATATTATTTAAACCCATAATGCGATGTAAAATGTGTATTTTTAAGTTGGGAACCGTGTTTATGAGATAAAAAATAAAATATTGTATGTATTTTAAAAAATGATTCTTATCATGAAGAAACATGTAAATATATGGAATATTCATAGAATCTTTAATTATTCTGTATTTTCTATTGCGTTCGTAATACTTTAAATAAGTATAGTGTCCAATGTCTTGATTATTTTCTTTCAGATTCTGCAGATGATGTAATAAAACTGCTGCATCTATCAGTTCTGAATTAATATTTTGAAAAAATAAAGGACACATAGTGTACGCAGCTTTTCCTAATAACACCAAACGATGATTTGTAAAGTTATGTGCATATTGCATTCTCAGTAGTAAAATGTTAGAATCTTTATTGTCACATGTAACACAATAACCGAGTATATTGCAGATTTTAATTAACGCATAATTAATAGATTGATCAGAAGCGGATACATACAAATATTTTTTGGCGGTATGCGGGGGTAACAACCAAAAAACAACGGAAAGATGCACGTTTTTTAATGGCAATAATATTACTAACCCATCATTATGAATGATACAACGAAGAGTGTTGTTATGAGTTTTCTCAGTATGAATAATAGTAGTGAATCCATAATATTTAGTATCTTTAAATATTAACGAGATATTTGCGGTGTTTCTTACCCAAGAATTAATTCCATCTGCACCTATTACTAATTTAGCTTTGAACGTATAATTATTAGTTATTGTAATAAATGCTGCATCTTCATGGTAATTTATTGCTTTAGGTACATATGAATCTATAAATATAATATTGTTTAATTGTCGTGCGCGATCAACTAAAGCTTGGTATATATAACATTTATTAATAACATATCCTAGCTCAAGATATCCTAAGTAACCGGAATCGAAAACAATTTTACTTATACTATTCTTTTTAATAATTTCTAATTTATGTAATAAAACAGAAAAATGTGATATGTTTTGATGCCAAATTTTTAAATATTGCAATATTCTCATGCTAGTTATATTAACTAATGATGTTTCTAGATCCCATTGATCTGCTTCATACATATGAAAATGAGTTTTATGTTCTATAATTGCAATGCGAAAACAATCACCCAAACCGCAGGCTAATGCCAATCCGGAAATTCCCTGATTTACAATTAATAAATCGAAACTGTCCACATTATTATTTATTTAAATAAAATTAATTTGTTTTCCAATTTAATATTGCACTTACTAAAAGACGTCTTAGAAAGGCACTATAGTTAACAAAAAATAAACCCATATTTCGAGCAATAATGAACGGCAAGTAATGATTGCTAAATAGACGCACTAATCCATCGGTGATTTTAATGGTCCTACGTTGATCTAAATATCTATGATTTTGGTATCTATTTAACACAGAATAGTCTCCAATATCTAAATTCTGATATAATGCTTGTGTCACTATTTTTGATAACACTACAATGTCACGCAATCCAAGATTAAATCCTTGTCCAGCAATAGGATGTAAATTTTGTGCCGCATTTCCGACTAATGCCAATCTGTGGCTAATATGGCTATTAGCCCGCGTTAACCAAAGATCGTAAAAATATCTCTTTCCTATATTCAAAATTTTTCCTAATTTCCATCCGAATACATTTTGCAATTCTTGAGAAAATTTATCCTTATTCCATGTAGATACCTCTTTTTTTTGCTTATCAGAAATACACCAAATTAAAAAACTAAAATCGTTAGCCATAGGTAATATGGCTAACGGTCCGTACTCTGTAAATTTTTCAAAAGCTCTTCCAAAATGAGGTATTTCAGTAGTAATTATAGAAACTACAGCAATTTGTTGATAATTCCACCTGAACCATTGCATACCGCAATTGGCAGCGAGTGTTGAATCAGCGCCATCTGCCGCTACCATTAATTTTGAAACTATTCGATGATCATTATTTAAAACAATTATGTTATTTTTTTTTTCGCGTTTAATTTTTTTTAAAGTTGCTGGGCAATATACAGTTACAGTAGATTTATTATATAAAAAATCAAACAATTTCTTTCTAAAAATATTTAATTCGATAACATAACCTAATTCTGATAATTGATAGTCTTGAGCATCAATGAATATTTTATTCAACCGATGATATTCACTAACTTCTACTTGTTTTATAATGGTGGAGCAAGAAGATAGAATTGGAGCCATATTAATTCGTATTAACTCAAAATAAGCGCCTCGCGATA
Source organism: Candidatus Blochmanniella camponoti (assembly GCF_023585825.1). Taxonomy (NCBI): domain Bacteria; kingdom Pseudomonadati; phylum Pseudomonadota; class Gammaproteobacteria; order Enterobacterales; family Enterobacteriaceae; genus Candidatus Blochmanniella; species Candidatus Blochmanniella camponoti. The sequence goes on along the minus strand of NZ_CP097751.1, from coordinate 682,436 downwards.
AAGCTATTACATGAGGTGGGTATGCATTTGAGGACAATTTTGTATCATAACAATAAGGAGAATGTTGCTCTATCAAGGAGATTTCTAAATCCCCTTTTGTCAATTTAGATAACATTAAGGCTAGTATTGCGCCTGTCATTCCTCCACCATTTATAACAATAGACATCGATTATTAGCTAACGTATGAATATAAAAAATTTTAATATCGAAAAAAATATAGTATATGAATTAATACAATCAGACTTAATTTTTGAAAATATTAGTATTATATATTTTTATAATTTAATTTATTTTAGTTTAATATCTTAACATAAGTTAGATAACTATATAACAATAAAAAACGCAATATGCAAACATCTTTGTAGAATTAATTCACCGATTAAATAAAGTATATTTACAGTTAACTGCAATATGAGTTTGATACGTATATCGAAATATTTTTGCATTTTCTATTTATTATGAACAATTACATTAAATCTAATTGCAATAATTCTTATTTATTATAAGATACGGGATATGTTTATTTCATTATATGACAATTATAAAGATATCAGCATTTACTGCAATATAATTTCAGTATTGTTAGTGTTTATGGCAAATAAACCTATTTTTATAATAAAATTAAGTGGTTTTTCAGTATATTGAATATGCATATTCAATATACTATTTTAAAATTCATATGGTTTTAAAATAATTTAATCATACAGATGATACATAATATACTTATGGACTACAAAAATATTCTATAAACTTATTGAAATATCCAATTTTTAATTTTACTACACTTAAATTGCAGATTAATTATATTTTTATGTAAGATATTTTTTTACATTTAAATATTTTTACATATTAAATGATTATTAATCATTGAATGTGTTTAAAATAACATAATGATTTTTATGATTTTTTTAATCAAGTATTCATATACAAAACAAAATTTTTGTATATGTGTGTAACCATTATAGTAATTATTACTGTATTGTATAATCATTGAAAAATATAAATAAATTATAATTTCCAGGAAAGAAATATGCCTGAACAACCAATAGATATTCAAATTTTCGGTCGAACACTACGTATCAATTGTCCGCCTCAACAACAGGATGCTTTAAATAAGGCAGTAGAGGATTTAACTCAACGTTTGCAGGATTTAAAAATTAGAACAAGGGTAACTAATGCTGAACAATTAGTATTTATAGCCGCTTTAAATATATGCCATGAATTAACTCAGGAAAAATTAAAAACGCGTGAATATGCAGCCAACATTGAAAAACATATTCTTTTATTGCAACAAACTATCGAAAAAGCCTTACTTGCACATACTCATATTACTGATCATGCTAATAGATCACTGGAATGCTCTGAACACGCATAAATTATTATATCATATATTTTGTGTGTAAACATAATAAGATCGTCAGAATAATGAATGTAAATAGGCAAACATAGTAGTTAACACTATTTTTAGGACAAACAGCGTATAAATATGCTGTATTCATATCAATGAATTCAATCTAATATGTATGTTGATGACAAAAAATCATACAGAAAATTTCTTCGTATGTATATACGAAGTATACGTAGAACTTTAACGTTTCAAGAACAATATACAGCGGCGCAATTAATAACTAACAAAATTATGACTATAAATCATATGCATAGATCAACGCGTATAGCGGTGTTTATTGCTTTTGATGGAGAAATAAATACTGCTTTGCTCATTAGAGCTTTGTTATTGATGCATAAACAGATATATTTACCGATTCTGCCTGATTCAGGATCCACATGCTTACTATTTGCACGATATACATTTTCAACACCTCTTATATGCAATCATTTAAATATATATGAACCGAAATGGAATGCTCGTTCTGTTATTCCTATAGAAAAAATAGATGTTATATTTGTTCCATTAGTCGCATTTGATACTAGTGGCAATCGATTAGGCATGGGTGGTGGTTTTTATGATAGAACTTTACAAAACTGGAAACATCAAAGCAATTATATACCTATAGGATTAGCACATGATTTTCAAAGAATACCTACCCAATTGCTTCCTATAGAAACATGGGATATAATATTACCAGAAATTATCACTCCATCTTATCATTTGATTGTAGATACTCATTAAACAATACTTTGGAGGGCATGTTGTTTGTAATATTTAGTTCTGTGATAATAACATTTTTTGAATACGGATAGTTTGCTGTATTCTCAGCAATTAATATTAAGTAATGCGCATTTATTATCAAGAAATCTTAATAATGATCATATATAAAAATATATTGATTTATACTGCCATATAAATTGTCAGTCATTTTTAGTTTTATATTGTTCAAACTTGATTTTTATTAGAATAGAAAAAAAGATTTATTTAATTATTTTTATACCTTCTCTTGTTCCAATTAATACTATATCTGCTCGTCTTTTCGCGAATATACCAACACTCACTACTCCTGGAATATTATTAATTTTTGTTTCTAATAACGACGCATTTATAATCTTCATGTTATATACGTCTAAGATGTTATTACCATTATCAGTAATTACATTATGTCGATATTCTGGTAAACCACCTAAACGCACTAATTCTCTTGCTACTAATGAGCGAGCCATAGGAATGACTTCTATTGGCAAAGGACCGCGTCCTAATATATTTACTTGTTTACTGCTGTCAACGATACAAATAAATGTTTTAGCTGCAGCAGCAATAATTTTTTCTTTGGTCAAGGCTCCACCCTTACCTTTAATCATTTGCATATGTGAATCAATTTCATCTGCACTGTCAACATATACATCTAATTCGTGTAAGCTATTAAGATTACATAGAGGAATACCTATTTTTTTTAATTGATTAGATGAATAATTTGAACTGGAAACCACGCCTTCTATTTTTTCCTTTATACTATTTAGTGCTTCAATAAAATATGTAACAGTAGAACCTGTTCCTACTCCTATAATTCTGCTAGATTGAATATATTTTAAAGCCGCCCAACCTACTGATTTTTTTAATTTATTTTGTACCATATAACACCTATACAATACGTATATTATATAATTAGTGCACACGAATTTGATCTATTATTATTGATGTTTGATAATAATTTTCGTTTTATATAGATCAAAAAACGATATTCAATGGGAATTAAAACCATACATTAGATAATTTTTATGATTCATGTAGGCATTGCACTCCATAAACAAGAAACAGATTTTAAGATTTATTTATATTGAAATTTAATTAAATCTTACTTGTCGTAATCATAATATTAATAATATTCATCAAATTTAATTTCATATAATTCGAATGATATTCGATATACGAATCTGATCTAATACATTATAATTTGTTATTAAAAAATTATTTTACAAAATATTAACAGCATTTAAAGTGTAAAATATTTTTTCTAAATACTTAACCATTGATTTTTGTCCTGCACGAATCCAGATGCGTGGGTCATAAAATTTTTTATTTGGTTGATCGTTTCCATATGGATTACCTAATTGAGTTTGAAGAAAACTTTTATTATGTTGGTAGTATTTTAAAATACCTTCCCAAGTAGCCCACTGTATATCAGTGTCAATGTTCATTTTTACAACACCGTAACTGATAGCTTCTTTAATTTCTTCTTCTGTAGATCCAGATCCTCCGTGAAATACTAAATTTAAAAAATTGTCAGGTAATCCAAATTTATTAGAAACGTATTTTTGTGATTTTTGAAGAATTTTTGGATCTAATCGTATGTTTCCTGGTTTATATACACCATGTACATTGCCAAATGATGCAGCTATAATAAATCGAGGACTGATAATATGTAATTTTTCATAAGCATAAGTTATATCTTCTGGGTTCGTATATAAAAGTGAATGATCCAAATGATGGTGATCTATACCATCTTCTTCTCCTCCGGTGCAACCTAATTCTATTTCTAAAGTCATATTTAATTTGTGCATACGACTTAGATACTGTGAGCTAATTTCTATATTTTCTTTTAAAGATTCTTCAGATAAATCAATCATATGGGATGAAAATAATGGACTACCAGTTTCATAAAAATGCTTTGTACCTAAATCTAATAGAGCATTAATCCAAGGCAAATTTTTTTTAGTACAATGATCAGTATGTAAAATAACAGGAATACCATAATGTTTAGAAATGTGATGTACATGTCGACTACCAGAGATAGCTCCTAATACTGCTGTATTATGATCATTTTTATCACTATTTAAACCATATCCTGCCATGAAAGCAGATCCTTTTTTAGAAAACTGTAAAATAATAGGAGACTGCATATTAACTGCAGATTCTAATGCAGCATTAATTGAATCCATTCCTATACAGTTTACCGCTGGTAAAGCAAAATTGTTTTTTTTTGCAAAATCAAATATTTTCTGTACATTGTTTCCAGTAACTACGCCTGGTTTTATAAAATCGAGGATCTTAGTCATATTTTCTTCTGTTGTTAATGAAAGCATACATCGACAAGACTATTTAAATATAGTTGTATGTATTGTTCATGTATAATACTGGTTAATTTATATTATTTAAAGCATGTTTTTCAAGCATTTTTACTGATGGAAATGTTTTACCTTCAATGAATTCTAAAAAAGCTCCACCTCCAGTAGAAATATAAGAAATTTGATCAGAAATATCAAATAAATCAATAGCCATTAAAGTATCACCGCCTCCAACGATAGAAAAAGCATTACTTTTAGCAATAGCATGAGATATCATTTCCGTGCCTTTTCTGAAATTTGGAAATTCAAATACTCCAATAGGACCGTTCCAAAGAATAGTTTTAGCACAATTTAAAATATCTAATATTCGAGTAATAGATTCGTCACCTAAATCAAGAATTTGCTCATCATCTTTAATATCAATTATAGCTTTCATAGTGACTGGAGCAGTTTCAGAAAATTCTGTACTTACTCGTACATCAGTAAGAATAGGTATATCACAATTTTCTAAAAGACGTTTTGCTGTAGGTATAAGTTCTTCTTCATATAAGGATTTACCTACTTTTTTACCTTGAGCTGCTAAAAAGGTATTTGCAATACCTCCTCCTACTATCAAATAATCTGCAACTTTTGATAAAGAATCTAAAACAATCAATTTAGTAGATACTTTAGACCCTCCAACTATTGCAACCATTGGTCTCATAGGATTGCATAAGGCTTTTCCTAAAGCTTCTAGTTCTTTTTGCAATAAAAGCCCAGAACAAGCTGAAGAAACAAATTTACCTATACCATGCGTAGACGCCTGTGTACGATGAGCACTACCAAACGCATCCATAATAAATACATCGCATAACATGGCGTATTTTTTTGATAATATCTCATCATCTTTTTTTTCTCCTTTATTAAACCGCACATTTTCTAAAACTAACAGCTCTCCTTCCATAAAGTTTACTCCCTCTAAATAATCTTTAACTAGACGCACTTCTTTGACATATCGATTAATCAATTGTTTTTTTAAATATTCAACCACGGGCTGTAAGGAAAATTGAGCATTATATTCTCCTTCTATTGGTCGACCCAGATGAGAAGTTACCATAACATGTTTACTTTTCTTTAAAGCCAATTTAATAGTAGGTAATGATGCATGAATTTTTCTATTAGAAGTAATGACTCCATTTTTAACAGGTACGTTTAAATCAGAACGAATTAAAACACGTTTACCCGTTAGGTCTAAATCAGTTATTTTGATCATAGTCATGATAGGTAACCTTTCAAATATGAAGCAATATAGATAGTCATATATATTGATGATAATAAATATTTTTATTTATCTACATATCACTATTTTTAGTTTAGTTTACTAGTTAACAACTGAATAAAATAAATAATATATAACTTAAAATAAATTTAATTTTTCAAAATAATTAATTAATAACATAGAAACTCTAAAAAAATAACGTATTGTAAACAGTTACTATATACTGAACAATGTTAACATGCATTAGGAAACATGTAATGTCTTATGGGAGTATAAGGTGCTGATTACTTAATAACAATCTGATTTATAAATCATTTATGAATGTAGTGTTGTAATCATATAATCATTTAACATGTTACGTAACTAATATTATAAGTATTGTTGATTTGATGCAGTATTAAGCATTTGAATATAGTATCAATTCTATATGCGATGTTATTTTTTGTGTGATTAATTACAGTGTTTATTTACTGAATAACATACTAAATTAATTTTTAATGCTTCTTTGATTTCACTTGAGTATAAAGCATTTCTAACCCTATTGTATTGTAGCCGCTGCTAAAGCAGTAATTTGTGCGCAATCGTAATCCGGAGCTACCTCTACTAAATCAATACCCATAATATTTAAATGTTGAAAACCGCGTATTAATTTTAATACACGGTAACTTGTTAATCCTCCAATTACTGGCGCCCCAGTACCAGGCGCTATAGCTGAATCCAAACAATCAATATCGAAAGTTAAATATATTGGAAAGGATTGTGCAATTGATGTTATTTTATTGATGATAACATCAATGTTAGTATCCTTAATATACTCTACATCCAGAACTGTAAATCCGAAACATTTTTTGTATTCGATACGAATACCAATTTGTATGGAATGTACAGGATCTATTAATTTTTCATTAAGAACATGTAATATTACAACACCATGATCATATTTACTATCGTTATCATAATAATCTACATGTGCATCAAAGTGTATTATTGCTATTTTTCCAAAAATTTTGCATACACGCGTAATATAGGTAATATGATATAATGATCACTTCCAAATGATAACATTTTTTTTCAGACATTAGTAAATTTTCAGCATGGGTTTATAGAGAACTGGTGAAATCTTGTATGTCTCCAGATTTGTATATTAAGTCTCCACAGTCAACTATGTGTAAATTCTTGCGTATATTCACGCTCCAAGGCCAACGAAAATGTTCCCAGGCTAAATTAATAGATGCTTGTCTAGTGGCGGTTGGTCCAAATCTACTTCCTGAGCGATCAGAAGTAGCCATATCAAAAGGAACCCCAGTAATTACCCAATCACTACTATTACTATTATAAGGATCGAATTCTAATGGAAATCGTAAAAACCCAAAGGAATTTGAAAATAAGGAGTTATCATTTTTATAATTTTAAAGTATTCATGTGTTTTCTTTATTTAATTAATTTTATAAACAGTCTACTATATAGAATATATAGTTGAATAAAATTAAATAGAATGTTTGTATAAATTGATATTTCTAAAAATTTTTTATATAGTCGGTCGACACAGTTGCAGTCAAACAAGTTTCTCAAATTTAAAAAATTTCTAGAAATATATTCAAATAAACCTGCACTCAAAATGAGAGTGATATCTACATAGTAAATAAATTACAAATAAAGCTTATTTCTATTTATTTTTTAATTTAATTATTTTTTACAACATAAAATGCAAACATCTTATTATAAAAATGAATAAATAAGATATTTGGTTTGTATAAGGATTGAATATCGTCAGAATTTTTAAATTTATATACACAATAATATTAAATGGATAACTTTACTGTTTAATAAATTAATTAAAAACATGATTCAATAATATAAATAAATAAGTACATAAAAAAATTAAATTAATAGTGATACTTGTATAAGTATCAGATGAAAAGTATTAGAAACAGGCATATTTGTAGCAAATTTTGATCACAATCTATTAATAGCTAATATAGCTACTTTATCAATATTTAATATATAAATTTAATAATATTAAATTATTATTAAATATAAAAAGGAAATATGATATGTTAGTGATTTATGTAAAATAATTTTATACATATGATTAACTCAAATAAATTTACTATACCTATATTGGGTCATACTAATGTAAATCGTAAACTTTATACTAAAAGGATATTAAAATGTCGCAATATTCGTTTACATCTGAGTCCGTATCAGAAGGGCATCCGGATAAAATTGCAGATCAAATTTCTGATGCTATATTGGATTCTATCTTAGCGCAGGATCCAAGAGCTCGCGTTGCGTGTGAAACTTATGTTAAGACAGGTATAGTAATAATAGGTGGGGAAATCACTACCACTGCTTGGGTAAATATGGAAGAAATCACTAGAAATACCATTCGTGATATTGGTTATGTTCATTCAGATATGGGGTTTGATGCAAATTCTTGCGTAATATTGAGTATAATTAATAAACAATCTTCAGATATTCAATATAGTATTGATCAAGGTAATACAAGTACATTGCAACGAGGAGCAGGTGATCAGGGATTAATGTTTGGATATGCTACTAATGAAACTAATGTTTTAATGCCTGCTCCGATAACATATGCGCATCGTTTGATTAAAAGAAAATCTCAAATGAGAAAAAGTGGAGTGTTACCTTGGTTGGGATTAGATGCTAAAAGCCAAGTAACTGTTGCTTATGAGAATGGCAAGATCATTGGTATCACCGCTGTTGTCTTGTCTATTCAACATGCTTATGATATAAAGTTAACAGATTTGAAAGAAGCTGCCATGGAAGAAATTATTAAACCAGTGCTACCTAACAAGTGGTTGTCTAATAACACCATATTTCTTATCAATCCTGGAGGACGTTTTGTTATCGGAGGTCCTATTAGTGATTGTGGTTTAACTGGAAGAAAAATTATTGTAGATACCTATGGAGGTATAGGTCGGCATGGTGGCGGATCTTTTTCTGGAAAAGATCCATCAAAAGTAGATCGTTCAGCTGCTTACGGAGCGAGATATGTAGCTAAAAATATTGTAGCGGCTGGATTAGCAGATCGTTGTGAGCTTCAAGTGTCCTATGCAATTGGTGTTCCACATCCAATTTCTATGAGCATTGAAACTTTTGGAACAGAAAAAATATCACATGACATTTTAATAAAATTAATAAAAAATTTTTTTGATTTTCGTCCTTATGGTTTAATTGCTATGTTAGATTTATTAAAACCAATTTACAAAGAAACAGCTGTTTATGGACATTTTGGTCGCGAATGTTTTCCTTGGGAAAAAATTGATAAGGCGGAACTTCTTCGTGATGCGGCTGGTTTGAAATGTACACCTTAATAATATTTACATATTTATTTTTAAGTTGATTTATAATGATTTCATTAATATGGAATATACAATGCATGATCAATGCATATACAATAAGAAGGTTAATATTGGTCTTGTATGCAAGATGCATATTGTTTGCATAAAAATTAAAATTATGTAATCAGTTTTTAATAAAATTAATTAAAATTTAACTACGTATTGTTTATACATAAAATTAATGTTTAATTTTATGTATAAACAATATTACATGTATGCAAATGTAATAATTAAGGTTGATTAATTTTTATAAAATTTTATGAAATATGCAGTACACAATAAATAATTTTTTTAAATATAACAAAGTACAATTAGATTTTATATGCTGAATTAATTTCAGTAATTTTTATTAGTCTTTATAAAACAACTATATTAAAATATAAGTATATATAAATATTTTTTAGATATTTTGATATGTAGTAATTTTGCTTAATTTTAATGTAAAAAAAATAAAATTATAGTATGTGTTATTTGAGAATCTACATATTGATATTTTGTATAATTAATTGTTGATTTTTTTGCATTTAAAATGTTATTAGTTTGATTTAAATTTTATTTAAATATTCTCATTATAAATATTGTGTTAACAAAGAACAAAAAACCATGTGTTAATAATAATTAAAAAATTTTAATACTTAAATTGACTTGTGGTTGCATAGAAATCAATCAATTATAGTTGATAGCAAAGATGTAAATTATTTTAGAAAAAATAATTAATTTAAATTTTTAAACTTTGTATTTTTAACAAATAAATTTATAAGTAATTTATGTTAACACCACATAAGATAATAAATTTACAAAATCATTTTTTAATAGCTATGCCTGCACTGCAAGATCCGTTATTTAAACAATCAGTGATATATATTTGTGAACATAATGATACAGGTGCTATGGGGATTGTCATTAATAAACTAGTAACACGATGTACGGTAGAGACTATATTAAACAACCTCAAGATTGTATCCCCCACACGCGATCCGTCTATTCGATTAGATAATCCAGTGTTTTCTGGAGGCCCCTTATTAGACGATCGAGGTTTTATTTTACATACTCCTATAAAAGGTTTTAGTTCTAGTGTTAACATTTCTTCAAAAGCTATGATTACTACTTCTAAAGATATTTTAGAAACTTTAGGTACCCCTAATCAACCAAAGGATGTATTGGTAGCACTTGGCTATTCTGGATGGGCTAAAGGTCAATTAGAACATGAATTAATGGAAAATACTTGGCTTACTGCTCCGGCTAATGAAACAATTTTATTTCATACTCCTATTATTGATCGTTGGCGCGCAGCTGCAAAAATATTAGGAATTGATATTTGTAATATTGCTGATCAGAAAGGTCATGCGTGATGTCAATTATTGAGATAGTTATGGGTTTTGATTTTGGTACTAAGCACATAGGAGTAGCTATTGGTCAAAAATTGACTTGTACTGCGCAACCTTTGACTGTATTGCAGTCGCAATCTGGTGTTCCTAATTGGAAGCGTATCAAAGATATTTATAATATATGGAAACCAATGATTTTGGTAGTAGGATTACCTTTAAAAATAGATGGTAGCGAACAACCTATTACAATTTTAGCAAAGATATTTGCCATGCAACTCAAAGAATTGTTTCCTGTTACGGTCAAAATGCATGATGAGCGTTTTAGTACAAGTGAAGCACGTTTAAACTATTTTGAATATTATCATGATGATTCATGTGCTAGACCGAATATTAAAATTAATGCAATTGCAGCTGAAGTAATTTTAAAAAGTTGGTTAAATAAATCTTAAGTACAAAAAATAATATTTCCTATATAAATAGGATAAAAAAATGATAATTAAATATTAGAAATAATATTTAATTATATCAATTCTGATAATAATGTTCAAATTTTAATGATTGTTTTTTATTATTTGTTATTTTAAAAAATTTTTTAATAATGTAAAAAATGATAATATGCTAAATGTTTAAATGTATTATATTAATTCACATATAAAAAATTTTATTTTATATATAAGAATAGATATTAATTTTTTCATAGAAAATATTGACTGATGTTTTTAACATGTTGATGTTTTTTAATTCACGCATTAACTATCGGGATTGGAAATATATTCCCAGGTGGCACTAAAATATAGGTTTAAAAACATATTGATTTTCAATGAAAATAATAATAAGAAATTTACTCAGTTTTATTAGTTTTGTATAATTTGATTACAATTAAAAGATAATTTTAAATTTTGATAGATGATTGTAATTATACATATCTTATAAATTTTAAATTTCAATTGAATAAGGGTATATAAAAATATTTTATTTGTTTTTTATTTATATTTTTTTGAGATAGGGTATCAGCACAAATGAAATAAATTAGGAATTGTAATAATGAGTAAAAAAAAATCGGTGTATTAATTGAGACAAATCAGCACACAGCGCCACATTAATAATGTTTGTGATATTATTTTTTATTTCTGATAAAAATTAGATGATAAAAATCTACAACTTTTAATAAAAATGTGCACATGCGTTTATTATGAATAAACGCATGTGCACTGATGTATGGACACTGTTTTCTATTAACAATTAGAAATATGATTGTTAGATCACTTTCCTCAAAAAGTAGTTTATTATATAGTGACATTACTATGTTTAAAAATAAATAATTATTAATTTATACCACTAATTATTGAAATTAAATTTCATATTTTGTTAGTTGACTGAAACAACTATAGTTACTTTAACAACATATTAATCGGGTATTGCTATTTAGAAAAATTGTTTTAAATTTTTAACAATATCTTTTAGTAAAAGTTTTAGTCGCTTGCATAAGCAAGTGACTACATTTAATTTTTATATAGTACAAAAACATATGGCTCAAGATATTATTTTTTCAAAAAAAATATTACTTTGGTATCAAAAATATAGAACACAGGATTTACCATGGCAATTGAATAAAACAATGTATAAAACTTGGTTATCTGAAATCATGCTACAACAAACACAAGTGAAAACTGTAATTTTTTATTATGAACGATTTATTTCAAAATTTCCAACCATTAAACAATTGGCGACAGCAGAATTAGATGAAGTATTATTTTTATGGAGCGGATTGGGGTATTATGTGCGAGCTAGGAATTTGCACAAAACAGCTAAAATTATTGTTAATCATCATCACGGTAATTTTCCAAAAGATTTCGACACGCTTATTTCTTTTCCTGGTATCGGAAAATCTACCGCAGGAGCTATATTGTCGTTAACGTTAGATCAACATTATCCTATTCTTGATAGTAATGTAAAACGAATACTAATTAGATATTATACTCTCGATTATTATTTATCAAGAAATAGCTCTGAAGCAAATAATAAACTATGGTTATTAATCAAGCAATTACTTCCTAATATAGGGGTTGCAGCTTTTAATCAAGCTATGATGGATCTCGGGAGATTAATATGTACTAGTACGTATCCACTTTGCAATGATTGCCCTCTTCGAGAAGGTTGTCGATCTTTTCTAAATCACTGTGTTGATCAATATCCCAGAAAGAAGCTTAAAAAAAAATTAATTAAGAAAACTATCTGGTTTTTATTGTTGTTGTCACAACAACATCAAATGAAAATGATATGGCTCGAAAAGCGATCATATCAAGGAATATGGGGAGGATTGTTTTGTTTTCCTGAATTTTCCAACCTTAAAATATTAAATACGTGGTTGTTACACTATAATCTTCATAATAATCAACGTATAAATCTGGCCATTTTAAAACACAAATTAAGCAATATTGATTTAGAAATTAAACCAATATTGCTTAATACACATACAAAATTAAATTATAAAAAAGATGGGATTTGGTATGATTTGATGCATCCTCCAATCATTGGATTACCTAAACCAATTTCTATAATACTACAGAAATTGTAATCATAACATAGTAAAGATATTGAATTTCCAATTCTTATAAAAATGCTTGTTGCAATATGAGACTTCTAATAATGTCCAAAATAATTTATTGTGTTTTTTTAAAAAAATATGCTGAAGGACTAGACGCTCCATGTTATCCAGGAGCATTAGGCAAATATATTTATGAACATATTTCTAAAATTGCATGGATGCAGTGGCAAGATAAACAAACTATTTTAATCAATGAAAATAAACTCAATATGATGAATATTTCAGATCGTACAATACTTGAAAAAGAAATGAAAATTTTCCTATTCGGAAAAAATTTTTCAATAAAAAATAATTAATTACCAGAGTTTTTCTCTTGCAATTAGAATGTATATTGTACGTAAATTTTTTAGAAATTTGTGTTTACAGTAGAGTGATGATTGTTATCATAATAACAAATTTTTTATTCTCAATTTATGACAATATCACATGCAGCTATTATTCAACGAGAGTTCATTTACGTTTGGTTAGTTTTATGGTTACTGTAGATTAACAATGGTTTTGAGCGCCCAAATACTACTGCTTCGTCAATTATTATTTTATCTATATTATTTTGTGAAGGTAATTCATACATTATATCTAGCAATATGTTCTCTAAAATAGCTCTAAGTCCACGAGCACCAATTTTTTTTTTCATAGCGTTTTTAGCAATAGCAGTCAATGATGTTTCGGAAAATTCCAATTTTACTCCATCAATATGAAATAGTATTTCATATTGTTTTATTAAAGCGTTCTTTGGTTCTTTTAAGATTTTAATTAATTCTTTTTCTTGCAGTTCATCTAAAGTAGAAACTATTGGAAGTCGACCAACAAATTCTGGAATCAAACCAAATTTAATTAAATCTTCTGGCTCAATTTGTGTTAATAATGAATACTCAATGTTTTTTGTTGTATCGTTGTTTTCTGAAACTCGAAATCCAATTGTACGTTTGTTAGTAGTGCGTTGCTGGATAATTTGATTCAAACCAAAAAAAGCACCACCACAAATAAAAAGAATGTTAGTGGTATCCACTTGTATAAATTCTTGCTGAGGATGTTTACGACCTCCTTGTGGCGGTACCGCAGCTGTAGTCCCTTCAATCAACTTTAATAAAGCTTGTTGCACTCCTTCTCCGGAAACATCTCGAGTAATAGAAGGATTTTCTGATTTTCTAGAAATTTTGTCTATCTCATCTATATAAATGATTCCTTGTTGCGCTTTATTCACATCATAATTACATCGTTGTAATAATTTTTGTACAACGTTTTCTACATCCTCACCTACATACCCCGCTTCTGTCAAAGTAGTAGCATCTGATATAGCAAATGGTACATTAAGAAACCGAGCTAATGTTTCTGCTAATAATGTTTTGCCACTTCCTGTAGGACCAATCAACAAAATGTTACTTTTAAACAATTTTGTACTATTGCTGTTTATACATATCTTTTCATTACGTAAACGTTTGTAATGATTATATACTGCTACTGCAAGTACTTTTTTAGTGTATTCTTGTCCAATCACGTAATCGTCCAAATGATTCTTAATTTCATAAGGGGTGGGATATTTGGTCAATTTTTCGTTAATTATTTTACCTTTATTTTCTTGGCTAATTATGTCCTTACATAAATCAATACATGTATCGCAAATATGCGCTGATAATCCAGCAATTAATTTTAATACTTGGTTTTGGTCTTTCCCACAAAATGAACAACACAATACACTATTTTTTGAATGATTTTGATGATCATCGCTCACAGTCTGATATCCTTCCGTTTACGTTTAATTCATTTAAAACAATCTATAAATTACTTGATACACAAATAACAAATTCAGACATAAATTTTATTACAGATCATGATGATAATGAAACGCAAATTAAGCAGTAATCTAAATTTATATTCGTTGAGATAACACACAATCTACCAATCCATACTTCATTGCTTCATCAGCAGATAAAAAACAATCTCGTTCTGTATCTTTATTGATGATATCGATAGATTGTCCGGTATGCTTTGCCATAAGCTTGTTGATATTATTTTTAATTTTCAATATTTCTCTGGTATGAATAGCAATATCAGTAGCTTGTCCTTGGAAAGATCCTAATGGTTGGTGAATCATTATTCGAGCATTTGGCAAACAAAATCGTTTACCTTTGGTACCAGAAGCTAATAGAAAAGCGCTCATGGATGCAGCTTGTCCCATGCAAAACGTACTAACATCAGGTTTTACAAATTGTATAGTATCGTATATCGACATTCCTGCGGTTATCACTCCTCCTGGAGAGTTAATATACAAATGGATGTCTTTTTCTGAATTTTCTGATTCTAAGAACATCATCTGAGCAACAATCAAATTAGCTACACTATCTTCGATTGTTCCTGTCATAAAAATAATTCTTTCTTTTAGTAATAAAGAAAATATATCGTATACACGATCTCCTCGAATAGTATGCTCTATTACTGTTGGAACTACTACCATACGATGACAGTAAGGCATGTTAAAGTTATGTGAGCATTGCATAGCATATATTATAATCCTCTTGTATTGTATATCTGTTATATAAAAGTTTTATTTAAACCTTGATATAATACAATTTATGAAAAATTTCAAACTAAATTTAATAATCATATTTTATTAAGAAGTAATTACTGAACATATAGTTTTCTGTTAATTTATTATTAATCAAATGTTTAAAGATTATAATAAAAAATGTTTGTATATTCACATATATATATTATTTGTTCTTATCGTATCTTATATGTAAGACTACGGTCGTATGTAATAAATAGTTAAAGAACATTTCACATTGATAAAAACTGATTGTTTATGATCTAATCAACTAATTAAAATAAAAGCATTTATTATTTAAGGTGATATTTCTTGTAGTCGAACGTTTCTAATGATCAGCTAATATAATCATAACTTATTAAATCGTTATATATAATTTTTTGCAATAATTTTGTTTGATTAAGAATAAAATCAATTACTATTCTCTATAAAAAAGAACCTGAACATATTGCTACCATTGTCGTATTGTTGTTCCATGATCACATCTTTTGAAACATCGAATACACCTAATACATTATTAATAATGTTGTGAATTAAAAGTATAGGTAACATCAATTTTTGGAGTAACATCATTACATAGCAATACAATTTTACGCGACGTTTTCTTGATTTTCGAAGTTAAATTTTCCTAACAATAAAGTGTGTAATTGTTTTATTTTTTAAAATTGCATTGCATAAACATACTTACTTATCTTATTACTGTAAACTGTTAGTACATACTCTATTAAACATAAAAAGAAACTCAATGTCATTGACATATGACATAATATTTTAATATTTAATTTTTTGTTTTATTCTAATGATATAGTTTAAATAAAATTAAACACATTCCTAAATTTTTTACATACATGTATTTTTGTGGTGTCTATTCTGTAAAATAGACCAGTTTATGTCATTCTGGTTTGATTTTAAAAAACTTTAAAATTTTCATTTTTAAAAATAACAATAAATTCATGCATCTCTCCTTAAAGATTATTTAAATTGATATTCAAAATGAATATCAATTTTTATATTGAAAACATCTTCTATATTATGATCAAACGTCTTATCTTATAAATCAGGAAAAACTAATTGTTTTTTTATTAACTATCATAATAACACCTCCAATGTTGCCGTCTTCATATCTTACTATAAGATAGTATGACTATGTTAAAAGTAACTCGATTCCAATACTAATTTTCTTATTACTACATTTCTATGTACATATATTTTTATATTTTTAAAACTACAATCAATATCCATTTTTTATAATTTCTGATAAAAATTGGTTTTTTATTTCAATGTTAATGAGTCCTTTTAGTTTTATACGCGGACATATTTCTACTGCGCCAGTATGCACAAAATTTTTACTATTATTACAAAAGTATATAAATTATTGCATGTAGGTTCACTAATTAAATTGATTCTGTTTTGATGATAAGATCAATAAAATTTTTATTACATTAATTTTATCATGATTTTATGACTAATAATTATTTCATAATCTTTCTTAAAAAAATAAATAGATACTTTCCCAACACGAAAACCATGAATATATATGTTTTTAGAAAATGTGTCGATCTTTCATAACATTCTGTATTCGCAATATTTATAGAATAAATTAACAGTAATGTGTTTCCATAAATATTTAATATTTTCAATCATTACGCGTATCTAATTTATTCCTTTTGTTTTATAAGTAAAAATGACAATAAAGTATACGATACTACGCAACATCATATAACATACAAACTATAAATATAACAGACCTTTAATTTATATTTATATCTAATAAATAATTACTATATAATTCATATTCTTAAAATTATCAATGCGCTAAATTTTTAATAATGTTTTAAGTATTAATATTACGATGATATTAATAATTGAATAGATATATAAAATATATAATTAAATTAATTTACGTTAAGTTATTTAGTGAAAAAAAATCAGCTCAATTATACCTAGCAATACAATTATTGCTGTAAATTATTGAACAATAATAGAGTATTTAGTGTTATCTTTACTTCATAAAATGAAGTTCATTTTGAATAAATATACTTACTATATTTAAAATTTTTAGTAAATGGTAATGATAAAAATTTTTAGATATACATAATCTATTTACATTAATGCAGATTTGCAGTAGGATATTTAGTACAAGCACTTAAATATATATATATTCGCATTAGAATTGTTGAATGAAATTCAGCGTACGCAAACATAGAAAGATATGTATTTCATTGTTACTGCATAGTTTGATAATAGTATTAAATGGATGCAGCGATTTGGTTTTACTGCATCCTAAAGGTCAAATTGGGATAGAAGAACGTTCACTGATATTGACCGCATTCGGATTAATGCTTAGTATAGTTGTCCCGGTAATCGTGATGACAATTTTTTTTACTATAAAATATAGAGCATCTAATCTCAGAAATACGCAATATAGTCCTAATTGGGTAAATTCTAAAGAAATAGAATTTATAGTTTGGGCTGTGCCAATTTTAATTATTATTTTTTTAGGGGCTGTAACTTGGAAATCTACTCATAAATTAGATCCTAAAAACCCTATTGTATCGTCTGCTGAGCAACCAATTATTATTAATGTCATATCATTAGATTGGAAATGGCTTTTTATTTATCCAAAACAAAATATAGCAGTTGTTAATGAGCTTGTTTTTCCGGCACATATACCAATAAAATTCAATGTTACTTCTAATTCAGTTATGAATTCTTTTTTTATTCCTCAATTAGGAGGACAAATTTATGCGATGGCTGGAATGCGTACGGAGCTATATTTAATAGCTAATGCAGCGGGGCGATATAAAGGTATTTCATCAAATTTTAGTGGTCAAGGATTTTCTGGTATGAAATTTACCGTTGTTGCTACACAGACTAAACAAGAATTTGAACAATGGATACAAACAGCTCAAAAATCATCTCATCAAATTAATAATATGTCAATTTATGAAGAATTAGCTAAACCCAGCGAATACCATCCGATAATTTATTTCTCCAATGTACAACCTAACTTGTTTAATAATGTAATCGATAAATTTACACATCAAAAGAAAGAATATTTTTAGCTATAATTCATGTTTTCTTAATATAAAGCATGATTGTTTTGGGAAATGTTGTAAATATATAAGGATAATAAAATAATGTTTGGAAAATTAACAACACATTCTATTCCGTATGAAGATCCAGTTATTATGTCGACAGTTATTATCATTCTTTTCATTGGAGTAATGCTTTCCGGTATCATTACATATTACAATAAATGGCGATATCTTTGGAATGAATGGTTTACTTCTGTAGATCATAAAAAAATTGGGATTATGTATATTATAGTCTCATGTATTATGTTTTTACGTGGTTTTGCTGATGCGATTATGATGAGAGCGCAACAAGCTTTATCTTCTTCTGGATCGTATGAATTTCTTTCAGCCTATCATTACAACCAAGTAATTACCGCCCATGGCGTAATCATGATCATATTTATGGCTACTCCCTTCGTAATAGGATTAATGAACTTGGTGGTTCCATTACAAATCGGAGCGCGAGATGTTGCTTTTCCTTTTTTAAATTCTTTGAGTTTTTGGTTATTTATGGTAGGTGTAATTTTGATGAATCTTTCCTTAGGAATAGGAGAATTTGCTCAAACAGGATGGTCAGGTTACCCACCGTTATCAAACAAAGAATACAGTCCTGGAGTTGGTGTCGATTATTGGATATGGAGTATACAAATTTCTGGAATAGGAACTACTTTGACTGGTATAAATTTTTTCACTACAATTTTATACATGCGAGCTCCAGGATTGTCGATGATGAAAATGCCAGTTTTTACTTGGACTGCTTTATGTACAAATACATTAATCATTGCTGCTTTTCCAATTTTGACTATTACTATCGCTTTATTAACACTAGACCGTTATCTGGGAACCCATTTTTTTACTAACGATTTAGGCGGAAATATGATGATGTATATCAATTTATTTTGGGCTTGGGGTCATCCAGAAGTATATATTTTAGTGTTGCCCGCATTTGGTGTATTTTCGGAAATTGTTTCCACTTTTTCACAAAAGAAGTTGTTTGGGTATACTTCATTAATATGGGCTACTATAGCTATTACTGTGTTGTCTTTTTGTGTATGGCTACATCATTTTTTTACTATGGGTGCAGGTGCTAACGTTAATGCATTTTTCGGTATTATGACTATGATAATTGCCATTCCAACTGGAGTAAAGGTGTTTAACTGGTTATTCACTATGTATCGAGGGAAGATTGTTTTTACTTCTCCAATGATGTGGACTATTGGATTTATCATTACATTTTCCATAGGAGGAATGACTGGGGTATTATTATCTGTGCCCGGGGCTGATTTTGTATTGCATAACAGTTTATTTTTAATTGCACATTTTCATAATGTTATTATTGGAGGAGTATTGTTCGGTTGCTTTGCCGGCGCTACCTATTGGTTTCCTAAGGCTTTTGGTTATGTTTTAAATGAAAAATGGGGGAAACGAGCTTTTTGGTTTTGGATTATTGGATTTTATATAGCGTTTATGCCGTTATATATCTTAGGGTTTATGGGTATGACCCGTCGACTAAGCCAACACATTGATCCAATATTTTCATCGATGTTAATAACCGCATCAATGGGTACTATATTAATTGGATTGGGTATTATGTGTCAATGTATCCAAATAATAGTCAGTATTGTAAATCGTGATAAATATAAAGATATAAACGGAAATCCATGGAATGGATCTACTTTAGAATGGGCTGTTTCTTCTCCCCCGCCATTTTATAATTTTGCAATTATTCCTATAATAAACAGTGATCGTGATGTTTTTTGGTATGTACAAAATAATAGAAACGTATATTCTTGTCCTGATCAATTTCAATCCATACATATGCCTAAAAATACGTATTCTGGCATTGTTATATCTTTTTTCGGTTTAACATTTGGTTTTGGTATGATTTGGTATATATGGTGGCTCGTTATTTTCAGTATGTTTGGAATAATAGCAACTTGGATTCTCCATACATTTAATGATGATACAGAATATTACGTACCAGTAGAAAAAATTAAAGAAATTGAATGCGTTAGTAATGTATAAACATAATAATTTAAATATAAAGACAATATTTGGTTTCTGGTTATACATAATGAGTGATTGTATTCTATTTGCAAGTTTATTTGCAATATACTCTGTATTATGTAATAACACAGTAGATTGTTCTTCAGGTAAAGATATATTTTCATTACCTTTTGTGTTTGTAGAAACTTGTTGTTTATTATTGAGTAGTCTTACTCATGGTAAAGTTATGATATATGTAGAAAAATCATGTACTAAACAAGTAAATGTTTGGATGGGAATAACTTTTTTACTAGGACTATGTTTTATTAGTATGGAGATCTACGAATTTTATCATTTAATTAAATTAGGAAACAATCCATGTCGCAATGCGTTTCTTTCTTCTTTTTTTACTTTAGTGGGGACTCATGGTCTACATGTGATAGCAGGTCTTATTTGGATTGCGGTAATGATTATGCATATTGTGTATCAAGGATTGACATACACCAACTATATACGAATGCAATGTTTAAGTTTATTTTGGCATTTTCTTGATATTATATGGATATGTGTATTTACTGAGGTGTATTTACTGGGAGTACTATGATTAATGAAGAATGGTTATACACAGAAGTCATATTTGATTGGGTTTATGTTGTCTGTTGTTTTGACAATCGTTCCATTTGTTATGGTTACACATGACGCAATAAATAAAAAAATATTAATAAATATCATTGTATTTTGCTCAATAATTCAGATCATTGTTCATTTAATTTTCTTTTTACATTTGGGAAATGTATCTAATCAAGCATGGAATTTAATATCTTTAATATTCACAATATTTATTGTTTTTATCCTTGTATTAGGAAGTGTATGGATTATGACACATTTGCATCATAATTTGATGATTTGAATAATAAGATAGTTTAATTGTTATGATTAAATATTATTTACACTTAACGAAACCAGGAATTGTTTTAGGTAATTTAATGTCGGCTATAGGGGGATTTTTAATAGCATCGCGAGATGCTATATCTTGTTCTTTATTTATCACAATGATTGTAGGAACAGCCTTAGTGATAGCTGCTGGCTGTGTGTTAAATAACATTATTGATCGAGATATTGATGCAGTTATGGAAAGAACTAAAAATAGAGTCTTGGTGCAACACGGTCAACTTTTTTTAAATCGAAGTATATTGTATGCAGTAATCTTAAGTATATTTGGATTTTTGTTTTTGAGTTTTACTAAGAATTTTTTGACAGTATATTTAGCGGCAATAGGTTTATTGATATATGTCGGGGTGTATAGTTTATGGATGAAACGTAGATCTATTTATAGTATAATGGTGGGTAGTGTATCAGGAGCGATGCCACCAGTTATTGGATATTGTACCGCTTCAAATCAATTTGATGTAGGAGCTGTAATATTATTAATAATTTTTAGTTTGTGGCAAATCCCACATTCTCATTCCATTGCTATTTTACGATTCAATGATTATAAAGTAGCTTTTATTCCAACTTTCCCTATTAAAAAGGGGATGGAGTCAACTAAGAATCATATGGTTGTTTATATAATTGGATTTATTATAGCAACCATATTATTTACTGTTATGGGGTATACTAGTTATATATTTTTAATAATAATTAGCGTTATGAATTTATGGTGGTTATATATGGGCTTTTATGGTTATAGAATAATTAATCATAATAATTTGTGGGCAAAGAAAATGTTTTTATTATCTCTTATCATTATAGTATCATTAAATTTGCTTTTATCCTTAGATCATATTTTATTTTCTACAAAAAATATATTACTGTAAATATGCCATATGTGAAATACTATTAATTTAAATGAATAAATAATATGATATTTCTCAATATATATGAAATTTTCATTTTAAATATTTCATATATATCGATATTTTAAAATATATAAATTTAAGATACTTCGATATCCATCTATTGTTAACACTATAATGACTAAAAAAGAATTTTACATTATATTTGGATTGAGCATGATATTTGCATTACGTATGGCAGGAGTATTCATGATTCTGCCCGTTTTAACTGTTCATGCTGTTTCCTTACAAGGAGCGAATGGAACTGCGCTAGGTGTAGCTATTGGAGTATATGGCTTAATGCAAATAATCTTTCAATTACCTTTTGGATTAATGTCTGACAAAATTGGACGTAAATCTGTCATTATCGGGGGATTAGTGTTATTTATTTTTGGTAGTGAAATAGCAGCAACCACTAGTAATATTTGGGGGCTTATTATTGGACGAGCACTACAAGGATCAGGAGCTATTGGCAGCTCACTTATAGCATTGTTGTTAGACTCAGTACCAGAACAACATCGTATAAAAGCTATGGCGTCAGTTGGTATGAGTGTTGGTATAGCTTTTGCTGCTTCTATGGTTCTTGGCCCAATTATTGCTAATAAGTTTGGATTGAACGGATTATTTCATAGTATTACTATATTAATTATATTAGCTATTATTCTAATTTGTATTATAAAACCACCTATTTCTTCTCATCCCGTAAAAAATGATGAAAATTTATTTATTATGTTTAATCAAATTAAACATATATTAACTCATTCACAATTAATGAAATTAAATGTTAGCATATTTTTTACACATACTATTTTAATGTTAAACTTTATTGTTTTACCAAAAACAATGATAAATTTAGGATTTCCTCTTGGTATACATTGGAAAATTTATAGTATTATTATGGTAATATCTGCTATCGTAGTATTGACATGTATTTTCTATTTTGAAGGTAAAAATTGTACAAAAAAGATATTAATTGCTTGTATGAATATTTTATTTTTATCTGAACTAATTATGTTAATGAATACATTATATAGTAAAATGTTTTTACTTGGAATGCAGTTATTTTTTATAGCATTTAGTTTAATAGAGACAATATTACCTGCTTTGATAAACAAAGAAGCACAAAAAAAATATAAAGTAACTACCATTAGTATTTATTCTATTGGTCAATTTTTAGGAATAGGATTCGGTGGGATTTTAGGTGGATTTTTATTAGAAATGAAAGGAGTATGGTTGGTATTGTTTTTTTCATTAATTATATCCTTATTGTGTGTTATAGTAGTTAACACACTACATTAATTATCTGTAATGCGGTTAAATTTTACGGTTAATATGCAACGAAATACATAAATCCATTGCTTCATTAAAACACAGAATATTTCAATAAATGTTGTGAATAAAAAAATTATGTTTTTTATAAACTGTAAAAGCGTAATTACGGTAATGTGATTACTGTAATTTATTAATAAAAGTTATCTATAATTCAGTAATACTGAAAACCAATGCTATGGCGTTTTCTATAAAACAATTTTTAGTAAACTTAATAATTCAGTAAGGCACTCATTATTAATTAAAATTTTTAATTGAAGTATTTATCCACGACTTGTTTCACCCTATTCGTTATCTAGGTGGCCTGTATATCTTTACATTGCGAAATCCTTGTCCATGCAAATACATTACCTGCAACCGACTCATTATACCATGATCACAATATAATAAATATACTTTATCGGGATTTAATTTAGAAAATTGATCAATTAGACTATAAAAAGGTATTTTTTTTATTTCTACATTATCTAAATAAAGAGGATTTCTTTTTTGTTCAATTTCTGTTCGTATATCCAATACTACATCAGTAGAATCCAATATTTTTTTAGTTTCTACTTGAAATACATGTTGATTAATAATTTGATCAGGAATATTTTGTACGTCTATTACGTAAGATTGAGACACCGCACGGTCTAACACGGTGAAATCAAAATTATTTTCTTCAAATTCGATGAGTTCTTTTGTTGTTCTTGCAGTTGATTTTGTTGATATTATTCCACAATATTCCGGAACAGATTTTGAAAATATTTCTGTGCCTATTTTTCGAGCTAAATTAATAATTTTTTCTTTGTCATAAGCAATTAAAGGGCGAAATATTACATGATCAGAAACACTGTCAATAAGTGTTAGGTTGCTTAAAGTTTGACTCGATACTTGTCCTAATACTTCTCCTGTTATTAATGCAGTAATTTTGCAACGATTAGCTACCAATGATGCAGAACGTATCATCATACGTTTTAACACTACTCCTATTTGGTTGTCTTTTATTTTAGCAACAATTTCTTTAATGACTTCTGAAAAATCAATAGAAATAAATTTTATTTTATGAGAACTACTAAATTTGTTCCATAGAAAATATATTACCTTACATACTTCAATAGTATGCATAGCTCCGCCTAAATTAAAAAAACAATAATTCACTTTACATCCTCGTCGAATGAACATATAGCTAGCAACAGCTGAATCAAATCCTCCTGAAATTAATGATAACATTTCTTGTTGCGTACCTATCGGAAAACCTCCTAATCCTTCGTAACGTTTGATAATTATAAAAAGTTTATTATCTTTAATTTCCAAACATATAGTTTTTTCAGGTTTTGTTAAGTTAACTCTAATATTACCTATGTTTTGACACAATTTATTCCCTAAATAATGTTCAACTTCTTGAGAAGTGAAATTATGTTTGCCACAACGTTTCACTCGAACACAAAAACTTTTACCTGACAATTTAATCTCACAATTTAGACTGAGTATAATTTTTTCATAAATATCTTGTAAAGAATGAAACATATGTTTTTTAATTAATAACAAATGATGAATACCAGGAATATTCACTAAAATAGCGCATATTTTTTGGTACTTGTTATTATTACATATTACCTCAAGATAATCCCAATTACGTATAATTGATGCTGATTCATTATTTTTTTTTAAAATAGTCTTAATATTTGTAATGAGGATTTTTATAAAAAAAACTCGTATAGCGCGGCTTTTTATTGTAATTTCTGGTGATAATTTAATAACTATTTTCATATAAATGTTTTAAACATTAAAATACATAAGCATAAGAATAATATATTAGATATAGTAATCTTATACTATATAAATTATTATTATTTACATAATAATGTGCTCTTCTTTTAGATTATCGCATCAAAAATGATGATAGCCTATCATATACGTAATCAATATATGAATTTATGAAAATAATTATACTAACATATAGATATTTTTATTATGCAATATTATTATATACTGTGTATGTTATTTAAATACACATATCTAATAGTGTTTATTTTATGGTATTAGTACAATACTATGCTTATGATTGATTTTGTTAATGAGTTACGTGCCAGCCATCAACGAGTAGATGAAGCTATTAGTCGTTATTTACTTATGTTTCTTAAACAAGATGTATCTCTCCTGATGCAAGCAATACGTTATAGTGTTCTGTTAGGAGGAAAACGATTACGTCCTTTTTTGGTTTATCAAACAGGTAAATTATTTGGTATTAGATCATCAAATCTTAATGCTCCAGCAGCAGCCATTGAATGCATACATGCTTATTCTTTAATCCATGATGATTTACCTATTATGGATAATGATAAACTGCGTAGAGGACATCCAACATGTCATGTCAAATTTGGAGAATCTATTGCTGTTTTAGCAGGTGATGCTCTACATACATTAGCTTTTACCATTCTTTCAGAAGCACATATGCCAACCGTCACAGATCAAGATCGTTTAAAAATGATTGCTACATTAGCTTCTGCCAGCGGAGCTAATGGTATGTGCTTAGGTCAGTCTTTAGATTTAATTAGTAAAAATAATAAAAATATATCAGCCACACAGTTAGAAACCATATATCAGTACAAAACAGGATCATTAATTCGAGCTGCAGTTCGCATTGGAGCTTTAGCAGCAGGAAACAAAAGCTGCGATGACGTATTGTCATTTCTAGACCACTATGCTACAACTATAGGTTTAGCTTTTCAAATACAAGATGACATTATAGATATTTCACATACATATGATCAGAAAAAAAAACACAGCATGCGATCGAAACATAATGATATCAACAACACTTATCCAAAAATATTAGGATTAAGCACAGCTCGCACTAAAGCTCAAGATTTATATTGTGAGTCATTAACATCTTTAAAATACATTGCGAAATTAGGCTACAACGTTAATATTTTATCTGCATTTTCGCGTTATATCATTAAACGTAACAACTAAAATTACGTAAATAAATAATATTAAATAAATTTAATATGAACTGTAATTCAAATAAATACCCCATATTAGGTTTAATCAATACTCCTAAAGAATTGAGACAATTATCTGAAGATCATTTAACAAAGTTGTGTAATGAGTTACGTCAATTTCTTTTAACTAGTGTTAGTAGATCTAGCGGACATTTTGCATCTGGATTAGGAACTATTGAACTTACCGTAGCATTACATTACGTATACAATACTCCATTTGATTATTTAATTTGGGATGTAGGGCATCAAGCATATCCACATAAAATTCTTACGGGACGACGCGAACGTATTTTTAGTATTAGAAGGAGGAACGGATTACATCCATTTCCTTGTCGTGATGAAAGCGAATATGATGTTTTATCAGTAGGACATTCCTCTACTTCAATTAGCGCGGGATTAGGTCTAGCAATAGCGGCGGGACGAGAAATGCTGGGACGTCGTACAGTATGCGTGATAGGAGATGGAGCAATAACTGCTGGGATGGCCTTTGAAGCAATGAACCATGCTGGATCTACAAACTCTGATTTATTGATTATTTTAAATGATAATGAAATGTCTATTTCAGAAAACGTAGGAGCATTAAACAATCATCATACTCATATTTTATTAAAAAAAGTATATTCCAATTTAAAAGTAGACAATAATAAAATATTGTCTGACGTTTTTTTAACTAATACATTGATTAAACATACTGGTAACCAAATCAAAAATTTTAATGGCACATCAAGTTCATTATTTTCACAACTTGGTTTTAATTATATTGGCCCCATTAATGGACACGATGTATTAGAATTAGTATATATTTTGAGAAATATACGTGATATGAAAGGTCCACAATTCTTACATGTTATTACTAAAAAAGGTTGTGGATATGAACCTGCAGAAAAAGATCCTGTTAAATGGCACGCAGTACCAAAATTTGATCCTGAAAGCGGATCGTTACCCACAGAACATTCTAAAAATATAACTTATTCTGCAATTTTTGGTGATTGGTTATGCCAAGTTGCGGCTCGAGATAATAAGATTATAGGAATTACGCCCGCGATGAGAGAAGGTTCTGGAATGAGTATCTTCTCTCAGAAATATCCAAAACAATATTTTGATGTTGCAATTGCTGAACAACATGCTGTGACATTTGCTGCTGGATTAGCTATAGCGGGTTATAAACCTATTGTCGCTATTTATTCAACATTTTTACAACGCGCATATGATCAAGTAATCCATGACGTAGCAATTCAGAATTTGCCTGTGTTATTTGCTGTCGATCGAGGAGGTATTGTCGGAGCAGATGGACAAACTCACCAAGGCGCTTTTGATTTATCGTATTTGCGTTGTATTCCAAATATGATAATCATGACCCCAAGTGATGCGTGTGAATGTAAGTTGATGTTATATACAGGATATCGCTATCGATATGGACCTAGTGTTGTACGTTATCCTAAGGGATATGCTGTACCTGGTAATTTAGTAGATACAACAAAATTGTATACCTTACCATTAAGTAAAGGTGTAATACGTCGTCAAGGAAATTGCATCGCAATTCTTAATTTCGGAACTTTATTGCAATCAGCCTATAATGTTGCATCTGAATTAAATGCGACTCTAGTAGATATGAGATTTGTTAAGCCATTAGATGAAAACTTAATAAAAAATCTTGCTAAAAATCACCAAGTTTTAATAACATTAGAAGAAAATACAATAATGGGTGGAGCCGGAAGCGGGGTAAATGAATTTATTATGCAGAATAAGTTATCAATTCCAGTTTTAAACATTGGTTTGCCTGATTTTTTTATTTCACAAGGTTCACAATCAGAGATACTCTCTGAATTGGGATTAGATAGTATAGGTATTTATAAAAAAATTATAAAATGGATACATTAACAGGGTTATATTCAATGTAGTATAACGTTTAGATGATCTGACACATATAATAAAGTTAACCTTCAATATTATCGACATATATACATTTTATAAAACATTTTAATGATATAAATTCATTAGTAATAGCATGATGCAAACTGATATAATACTCGCTAATATGTCATCAATAATGATTCCAAATCCACCTTTTATTTCACGATCACACCATGAAATTGGCCAGGGTTTTGCTATATCAAATATTCTAAATAATAAAAATGCGATAATCGTCCATACCCAACTATGTATTGGTACTATAATTAATGTCATCCACATACCGACAAATTCGTCCCAAACGATTGATTTAGGATCATGAACACCAATTATTTTAGTAGTATGATCACAAAAATATATACCCACTCCTGTTCCAATAATCAAGAATAGAAGATAAAACTGAAATGGAAATAAATAATTCAAAATCCACCATATTGGTATTGCTAATAATGACGCTGCAGTTCCTACTGGTAGCCAAGAAATTGTACCTAAACCAAAACCAGTGGCAAATAAACACCATATTTTAGATAATTTCAAATTACTAATCATATTTAAAAACATATCAGTAGCACACATCTATCCGGTTTCGGGGGTTCGGGATTAATAAAAACAATTATTGTTCTTTCAAATTTATTTTTCATTATAAAAACAACAATTATATCATTATTATTTAATAATATGATTGTTTTTGCTAACACAAAGTTGATTGGCTATTTTATCTAATACTCCATTAATAAATTTATGACTTTTTTCAGCTCCAAAATTTTTTACAAGCTCAATTGCTTCATTAATAGCAACTTTATATGGTATATCATTACATTTGGTAAGCTCAAATAATGCAATACGTAACACCGAATGTTCAATATAACCTAATTTCTTTAAATTGCGGGATAAATGCGGTATCATTAATTTATCCAGTTCTTCAGCACAACTTATTACTCCAATGTATAATTCATGAAAATAAGAGATATTGCAATCTTGAATATCTTGCTCTGTTACAACATAACGTTCTATTTCTTTAACATCATTTTTAGATACTTGCCAAGAATACAATGCCTGCAATGTACATTCACGAGCACGCCTTCTACTAATTGCTTTCACATAACTCCTGTTATATATTTATATGTATTAAGAACTACTTTTTAATTATTTTTAGTATATTAATCATTTCTAAAACAGCCAAAGCAGCTTCTGATCCTTTGTTATTAGCTTTAACACCTGAACGTTCTATAGCTTGACTAATATTATCCGTAGTAAGTAATCCAAATCCAATAGGCAATGTGTTTTCCATGGAAATTCTGGATAATCCAGAGCTACATTCTTTTGCAACAAACTCAAAATGTACAGTAAATCCACGAATTACTGTACCCAAAGCTACTATTCCATCATATTTGTGACTAATAGCCAATGCTTTTGCGATTAACGGTAATTCATAAGAGCCTGGGACCCAAATTATGGTTATATTTTCATCTTTTACGTGCCCAATTCTTTTTAAGACATCTAAAGCTCCTTCGAGTAAATTATTATTAACGAAACGATTAAACCGAACAACCGCGATAGCAATCTTGGCTGTATTTGCCATAGTATCACTTTCAATAATATTCATAATAATCCTTATTATTCAGGTTACTAAAATCATTACTTGTTCTTATTTACAAATAAACATGTTATAGCATAAATGCTATAACATAGGGTATAACTAATAAAAAAATATATTACATACTCTTTGGGATTAATCTTAAACGCAGATCTGGTCCTACATTTTTGATGTCAAGTAATTTAAAAGATTTAATGTCATTTAGACATTTGATGTTTGGTAATAAACATAAAGGTCGCGCGTCAGATCCTAAAAATTTTATAGCTTGATACAGAATAAGTTCGTCTACCAATCCAATATCTAATAATACTCCTGAAAAAGTAGCTCCTGCTTCAACCCAAATATTATTAATTTCACGATATCCAAGGTGTTGCATTAATTCTGTTAGATTTATTCGATGATGGCCATGACAATTAATTGACGATAATAATAGTTGTTCTACTGATGAGGGCCAATTTCGATGATCTTTTTTTAAACGCACGAGTAGAATTTTTCCCTCATATCGTATAATACGATGTGTTGGAAGTACTCTATTTGTGCTATCAATAATGACTCTCAGTGGTTGCCTAATTTGATTGTTGGAATAAATACGTTTCATTTTGTCTGAAAAACATGCCCAACGTACATTTAATTTTGGATCATCTGCTAAAACAGTGCCAGCAGTAGAAAGAATGACGTCACTTTCTGCACGGAAACGTTGTACATCTTGGCGTGCCTGAATAGATGTAATCCATTTACTTTCTCCAGAAGACATAGCGGTCCTGCCATCTAAAGATGCAGCTAATTTTAATTTAACCCATGGAAATCCGGTACGTATACGTTTGAGAAATCCTCGATTTATTGATTCAGCTTCAGGTAACATCAGACTATGTTGTACTTCAATACCTGCTTGTTGTAACACATGCAAACCACGTCCTCTTGCGTAAAAATGAGGATCTAACATAGCTACAACAACACGTTTAATTCCTGCATTAATTAATGCAGTAGTGCAAGGAGGAGTACGTCCATAATGACTACATGGTTCCAGAGTGATATAAGCAGTTGCTCCTTGTGCTAAATTTCCAGCAATACGTAACGCATGTATTTCAGCATGTGCCTCTCCTGCTCGTATGTGATACCCCTCTCCTATAATTTTATTATTGCGAACGATAACACATCCTACATTAGGATTAGGCATTGTAGTAAAGCGTCCTTTCCATGCCAATTGGAGCGCTCGTGTTAAAAATCTTTTGTCATGTAGTATAATATTGTCTGTCATAGACATCATGAGATCGTGAAACTAAATATATTTTTATATGATCAATTTTTATTAATAAAAAATAATTTAAATCCGATATTACGAGAGTACTATTGTTTTGGATCTCTCGATATGTCATGATACTAATAAATTATTCAGTAAATGTTGAAGTTATAATCAGCCATGTGATACGAATACCACAGCTAATATTTGATTACATAATAATGTATTAGATTTCATTTGTTTATATATTAATTGTAGTAATGTTTATTGATACTTAAATACGTATGCGTTAATTTATAACGCATACGTATTGTTGTTACAAATTTAATTTTGTTTAAAATATAAATCATACATCATGTACAAACTGTATTCCAAAACACTTATGTCAACAATAATATCAATCAGTATTCCTATGGCACCAAAAATACTATTATATTTTTGGTGTTTGTTAAGCAAATATATAAAATCAGTAGTGAAAAAATTTTATTTTTTATTAATTTTTATAAAATGATCACGTGCAGTACCAAATTTGAATGCTAACGCTGAAGCTATATATATAGATGATACTGTGCCAATAATAGTTCCAAGTAATAAAGTAACTGCAAATCCGTGTAATATATCCCCCCCCCAAACTAGTAGTATCAGTAGTACCATAATAGTTGTAACCGAAGTTATAATAGTTCTACTTAATACTTGACTCAATGAGATATTAAATATGTCTATAGATTTTGATACAGGTATATAATAGAAATTTTCTCTAATTCTATCAAAAATGACAATTTTATCATTAATAGAGTAACCAATTGCTGACATTAGGGCAGCAATAATGGTGGAATCTATTTTAATAGCAAACAAAGATAATATACCTAAAATAACTATCATATCATATGTTAAAGATATGACTACTCCAGTTGCCAATCTCCATTCAAAACGAAAAGTTATATATACTAAGATGCATATTAATGCGACTAATAAAGCTATTATTCCTGTATTTATCAGTTGACTATGAACGCTGGGACCAATCCAATTTACTTGTTTAACGAAAAAATTTTGAACAATACCTTGTCGTAAAGTATATAGTACTGTACTTATAGTGTGTTGATTAATCTTATTTTCATTAGGATCCAATGGTAATCGTATCATGATATCTTTCGGGGAACCAAAATGTTGCACGATAGGGTTTTTGAATCCTGATTGAACTAGAATATTTTGAATATTAATGATATTTACATCTTTTTCTGAAGTAATTTCAACTGACATACCTCCAGTAAAATCTATCCCCCAGTTAAAACCGCGCGTTATTATAGTACAGCATGAAATAAAGAATAAAAATATCGATAAAAAAAATATTAAACGTTTCCATGCAAGAAAATCATAAATTTTATAATAACTTTCACTCATTTTAAAGAAATTCAATTAAAATGTATAAATTGGTATATACGATCTAAAAAGTTAAAAAGTTAAATGGATAGCTTATTAATACGTCTTTTCCCATAGACTAAATTAACAACAGCACGAGTACCAACAATAGATGTAAACATTGATGTGCCTACTCCAATAATAGTAGTAATAGCGAATCCTTTAATTGGTCCTGTACCAATTAAATATAATATAATGGAAGTGATAATAGTTGTAATATTTGCATCTACAATACTAGTAAGTGCTTTACGATATCCTGTGTATATAGCGTATTGTACTGGTTTACCTTGTTTTATTTCTTCTTTGATTCTTTCGTTAATTAATACATTTGCATCTACAGCTACGGATAAAGTCAATATTATTCCCACTATACTTGGCATAGTTAACACTATTCCTGGGATTATAGACATCGTACTTATCATGAGTATTAAATTAGCAATTAAAGCAACACTAGCGATTAATCCAAAATAATGATACCATAAAATCATAAAGCATATAGAAGTTAATAATCCTAAAGCACATGCGGTAAATCCTCGTACAATGTTTTGTTTACCAAGTATAGGGCCAATCATGCGTTCTTCTTCAATATGAATAGGTGCCGCTAAATTCCCCATACGTAATAATAACGAAAGATGACGTGCTTCATTTAAATTGTTGATTCCGGAAATACGGAAATTATCACTTAATTGAGATTGAATAGTAGCAATATTAATAACTTTTTCATGTTTAATTAAAATAGCATGACCTTTAGAATCTTTTTTTCCGTTATCTTTGTATTCTACGAATAAAGTAGCTATGGCTTTTCCAATATTATTTTTGGTAAAATTAGAAATTAAGGTACTACCTGTTTTATCTAAAGAAATATTCACTTGAGGTCGATTATATTCATCTAAACTAACATTAGAATTAATAATATTGTCTCCTGATAATACTATTCGTTTATATAATGGTATTAAATAACCATTATTACTTAATTTTATCTCAGAATCTTCTGGAATTAAATTATTATTTATTTCAAATTCACTTATTGCTGAATTAACCAGTCGAAACTCCAGGCTTGCCGTGGTACCAAGCATCTCTCTGATCTTTTCAATATCTTGAAAACCGGGTAATTCTATAATAATACGATCACTTCCATGACGTTGTACTAATGGCTCAGTAATACCTAACTGATGGATACGATGATGTAAAATAGTACAATTTTGATGTATTGCGTGCTCACGAATTGCATTTTTTTTTCTTTCAGAAAAAATCACATGTAATTTGTTGGTTCCCATTGCATGCAATATTAGGTCATTATCTATTTCAGATAAAGGTAAAATTGCTTTATTTCTATAATTAGAATTTTGAAAATTAATTTCAATATCATGATTTTTAATTTTGTATATTTTTAAATAGGAAATGTTTTTTTCAAATAAGATAGTTCTTAAAGAATCAATATATTGTTCTTGGAATTTATCTAGTACAGTTTTCGTATTTGCATGTATTACAAAATATATTCCACCGCATAAATCCAATCCTAATTTTATAGGCTTAGCTTTTATTGCAGATAACCAATGTGGTATGTTTGGAGTATTACAAAGTAATATCTGATACTTCTTTGAAAAAATAGTTGATAGTTTTTGGTAAGCTTGTAGTTGATCTTGTTCATGAAAAAATTGTATTCGAATTTTATTTGCTTGCAATACAATAGATTTATTAATTATTTTTTCGTATGTTAGTATTTTTTTTATTTGACATAATAAAATATCATCCATCTCTTGATAGTTTTTATCTAAAGCACATTGAGCAATATATATTGTAGGGTGATCCCTATATAAACTCGGTAATGTGTAGATTATACTAGTAACAAATACTAAGATAACCGAAAGATACTTCCATAACGGATAATTATTTAACACAAAATATTATCTCAATCTATATTGAAATTATAATGCTTTCATAGTGCCTTTAGGTAAAATAGCAGTAACACAGTCACGCTTAATCAATATTTCATTGCCATTAGTGTCATTTTTGTCATTGAGAATAACAAAGATATAACCTGTTTCTGTAACTTTGACTACACGCCCGACTAACCCTCCATTAGTTAGGATTTCGTCTCCTTTAGAGATGGAGCTTAATAATTCTTTATGAATTTTATTACGTTTTTGTTGTGGTCTAAAGATCATAAAATAAAAAATTCCAGCAAATACTGTTAACATGATTACTAAGGAATACGGATTACTCTGAGAGTTAGAGTTAGCATTGATACTTGCCCAAGCAGCATTAATAAATATGTTCATGTATACTTCCTGTTTTATAAATAGTTTGAATTATTGAGTCTAATTAAAAAAAATACTAAATGTAAATTCAGTATTAAATACGATTAACACGCTTATAAAAAATATCGATAAAATTTTGCAATGATTTTGTTTTTATAGCTTGACGTAATTCCTCCATTAAACGCTGGTAATATCTTAAATTATGAATAGTATTTAAACGCACACCAAGAATTTCTTTACAACAATCTAAATGATGCAAATACGAACGACTGTAATGTTGACAAGTATAACAATCACAGTCCCCATCTAACGGGGAAGTGTCCTGTTTGTATTGCGCATTACGAATTTTAATTGTTCCATCAGAAACAAATAAATATCCATTACGAGCGTTACGCGTTGGTATAACGCAATCAAACATATCAATACCTTTCTGCACAGCCTCCAGCAAATCCTCTGGCTTACCAGCACCCATTAAATAGCGTGGTTTATTTATAGGAATTAATTTACATATATGAGATAAAATACGATACATTTCCTTTTTTGGCTCACCTACCGATAAACCTCCTATTGCGTATCCATCAAAACCAATATTTATTAATTCTTTTGCTGATATATCCCTTAAATTTTTATACATACCTCCTTGAATAATAGCAAACAACATATTTGAATTATGTAATGTATCGAAACGCAAACGGCTGCGTTCAGCCCAATTTAAAGACATGTTTACTGATTTTTTTACATAATCCCAAGTGTTGGGATAAGATATGCATTCATCAAATATCATAACTATATCGGATTGCAAATCGTGCTGAATTTCTATGGATTTTTCTGGAGTTAAAAACACAAGATGACCGTCGATAGGGCTTTTAAAGAAAACTCCTTTTCTTGTAATTGTACGCATTTTGCTTAGACTAAATACTTGGAATCCTCCAGAATCTGTAATTATAGGACCATTCCAGCTCATGAATTTATGTAAGCTACCATGTAGCTTTATAACGTCTAAACCAGGACGCAACCATAAATGAAAAGTATTGCTTAAAATAATTTGTGTTCCACTGGCTTCAATTTCCTTTGAAGTTAATGTTTTTATGGATCCATAGGTCCCTACTGGCATAAAGGCAGGCGTATCTACTATTCCTTGGTTACAAATAAGTCTACCAAGACGTGCACAGCCATCTGTTTGTAATAGTTGAAATGGCATAAATGTTATCCTAATTAAAGAAATGTTTATTAATCTATATATAAATATAGTAAGTACTAATTACAAACTGTATTTATTATAATAATCTGTATTTATATATATTATGCACAATAAACGTAATATATTCATAACTTACAAAGTTATATGTATATGCCATAATTTATAATCCTTAATAAATATTAATAACAATTTTTATATTTTTTTGACTTAATTAATATTAATTTTAAAAAATATAAATTAAATAATAATATCGTTTAAGATCTATCAAATAAAATTGATAGAACAAAGATTTGTTGCATATATGAAAATATTCAATAGTTATCGCTATATTTGACATATATTAATATGATGGTCAACAGTTTATGGTGATTATTATCATCAATTATTTAATAGCTATTTTTTGAATTTTAATATAGATTTTTATTTAGATAAGTTGTATTAATTAAAATTAATTGATTTCATACGTAAAATTACTAAAATCGTTACTATATTATAGTATATAATTTTGTCAACAAAGTATTGTCAAAGAAATATTATGTCTACTGTTAGAAATAATTTATTATATATAGATGTGTAATATTAATTACTTGATATATTATTTGGATCGATTTTTATTTACGAATGAAAATATGGTGACATATTTTACAATTAATATTATCTAATATTAATTAGACGATTATTTAATCGTTATCGATTACATTTTTAGAATCATCCTATATATTCTTATTATTTACTGATTATTAAATTAAATATTAATTTTATTGAGTCAGAAATTACACATAAATGTTTATTGTAGATATTGGTCATGAAAATCTCAATGAGATCATTGAATTTGTCTGTTGCAAATCACTATTATTACTGATGATATCAAATATCATAAATTTCCTGACTTTAATTTTTTTTAAGAAGATCTTAAATAATCTGATTGAATTGATTAAGTTATTTTCAATTAAGTGGTCATGATTGACTCTAAATTTTTCAATTTAGATACAAGGATTTGGTTTTTAAGAAAAAATACTGACTTTTAATTGACAAATACTACTATATTTTCAATATAGAGTAATTATTGTGGTTCTCTGTATTTATTATCACGCAATATTTTTAGTGCTGAAAATAAGGATTTAAGATAAATTATACAGTAATAATCGATTATAATTATTGTTAATAATAAACAATAAATTTTGTTGCCGAATCATGTTATTGTAGATATAGTATCTACATGAAATAATATTAAATAAGCGGATTAGTAATTCATAAAAAAGAATAAGATTTTACAAAAAATCTTCAAACAGATAAGTAGTTTTTTATTTTAAAAATTTTTACATAGTATTTTTTGTATAAAGATAGTTTAAACAGTAGACTGAATATTGATTGTCAGTATCAATATTTATATATTTAATATCGTCAACATCTTGAATAGATTACAACAAAGATTATAAGGAATCAATATGGTATTAGTTAGTCATTGTGCTCCAGATTTTACTTCTTCCGCAGTATTAGGAAATGGTGAAATTGTAGATAATTTTAATTTATTAAATTATATTAATAAAAAGGAAGCAATAGTGTTTTTTTGGCCTATGGATTTCACTTTTGTGTGTCCATCGGAATTGATTGCTTGCGACAAACGTTATGTTGAGTTTCAGAAACGAAATGTGGAAGTCATTGGGGTTTCTATAGATTCAGTTTTCGTGCACAATGCTTGGAGACAAATTCCTGTAAGTCAGGGCGGGATTGGATTATTGAAATATGCTATGGTTTCTGATATAAAACGTGAAATTATTAAAAAATATGGTATTGAACACTCGAATAAAGGCGTGGCTTTACGCGCTTCTTTCTTAATAGACAAATCGGGAGTGATACGTCATCAGGTAGTTAATGATTTACCTTTTGGTAGAAATTTTGATGAAATGATTCGTATGGTAGATGCCTTGAAGTTTCATGAGGTTCATGGTTTACTATGTCCTGCTCAATGGAACAAAAATAAAAAGGGACTAGAAGCATCACAAAAAGGGGTAGTTGATTATCTTTCTGAAAATTTCTCTCAATTGTAAATATCTCTTGCATCGTATAGCAAGTAAAGTAACAGGTTTGTGTTGCTCGATGGATACAGGTGTATAATTATAAGTAAAAATTATTTAAGTCAACAAACAAAATATTTACATTGCAATTGCATTACATTATGCCGATAATAGGATTTGAACCTATATCCTTCGCATTACGAATGCGCTGCTCTGCCTATCTGAGCTATATCGGCATTTGCTTACCAAACCCTACTTGTAGTGCACAATACAATATATTCTACTTTTTATAGACACAAAAATTTAGTTCTTTGGAACACATCCAGATCTAAAGTGTATCAAGTTTGTACAAAAAAAACAAGTAAACACATTTTTTGTTTCTATTTATATGATATCCTTCTTTATGCATAGGTGTACATTGACATCAATTTTCATCATTTCTCACGAAATGAACGCCATTTCTTTTTCTATAAGCAGGATAAGTAAATGGATTATTTTAATATGAATTTCTTGAATATAATCAAGATAACTTGCATATGGTGCACAAATTTCTATATCTATGTAATTAGATAATTTGTTTTCTTTTTTTTCTCCAGTCAAGAAAATTATTTTCATACTTTGTTTGTACGCTGCTTCTATGGCATATAAAATATTGGTTGATTCTCCAGAAGTAGAAATAGCAAATAGTACGTCTTTCTCATTTCCAATAGATTCAATATAACGGGAAAAAATATATTTGTACCCAAAATCATTACCAACACACGATAAATATGAGGGATCAGAAATAGCTATCGCTGCATAACCTGCACGATTGCTTCTATAACGTCCAGTCAGCTCTTCTGAAAAGTGCATAGCATTACAGTGTGAACCACCATTGCCACAGGACAATACTTTTCCTCCTTTTTTAAAAGTATTAGCAATAAGTTTTGCAGATGATTCTATTGCTTGAATGTTATGTTTTTCACCAGAAAATATCTGCATCATTTTTATAGTTTCATTAAATTCTTTATAAATTATATCATGATACATGATTACTCCTTCAAAAAATAATATGTTATGATATTATGTATTGTGCCTAACTAACAAATTAGAGACGTGAAGTTTTTAATAAAAATTCGTAAAAAATATATTTATTTCAATTTAAACCTTATCTGTAATATAGAGTATATTTATGCTACATACAAACATATCTACTGCTTTATTTTATTATAAAAAATAAACTGAAAATTATTATTTTGTTACATTATTATTATTGTCGCCATATACAGTATTTATTTAACTGTTGTATGCTATCTAAATATTCTTCGTGAGCTAATTTTTCTTGTTCATTAGCATAAATGATTTTTAATGATTTTTTACTTACACATTTTGTAGAGTTTGGTCCTATTATATTATTGATTTTATTATTTGATATATTTGTATTCGTTACTTCCATAAATTTCATTTTTATTTGACCTCCACTCATAGACAAAAATACATTAGCTAGAAGTCGTGCATCGAGCAATGCGCTATGTAAATTGCGTCGATTGCCGTTATTAATAAAATAACGTTCGCATAATGCATCTAAACTATTACGTTGTCCTGGAAATTTTTTTCGAGCTAATTTTAAGCTATCAATTATAGTGCAGTAAGATTCTATTTTTTTTGAGTTTGCCTTGCAAATTCGTAATTCTTGATTAAGAAATCCTAGATCAAAAGGAGCATTATGAATAATTAATTCACTCCCTCGAATGAATGTTAAAAATTCATTTATTATTTCTGCAAAAGTTGGTTTATTTTTTAAAAATTGATCGCTAATTCCATGTATCTGGATGGCCTCAATATCAATCATACGATTTGGTTTCAGATAAACATGGAATGTGTTATCAGTTAAATGACGGTTTATTATCTCTACCGCACCTATTTCAATAATCCTATGTCCTTCATAATGTGGTCCAAACTTGTTCATGCCAGTGGTTTCAGTATCTAAAACAATTTGTCGTATAATATTAGTGCTCATAGCTTTTCATTTGTGTCACACTAGTTATTTGAATTGAAATAATAATATATCCTATAATATGTATAAAAAAATAGAAATTTTTACGGATGGGTCATGCCTTGGTAATCCAGGTCCAGGTGGTTGTGCTGCGATATTACGGTATAAACAACATAAGAAAGAATTTAGTGTTGGGTACCGCTTGACTACCAATAATCGTATGGAATTAATGGCAGCTATTATCGCATTAGAATCGCTCAAAAATCCCTGTCAAATCATTTTAAATACTGACAGCCAATATTTGTTACATGGCATTACTCAATGGATTCATATATGGAAAAAACATCACTGGAAAACCTCTGAAGAAAAATTAGTAAAAAATATTGATTTATGGCAACGTCTAGATGTAGCGATACAAATTCATAGTATTATACATTGGAATTGGTTAAAAAGCCATACTGGACATCCAGATAATGAACGATGCGATCAATTAGCTCGATTAGCTGCTAAATGCCCTCTAAATGAAGATTTTTATTAATAATAATATTATCGGAATTAGTATTCTTACATAATTAATCATATAATTATAATAATTATTATATGTATGCGCATATATATTTATAGACATATAATTTTATTATATAAAGTTCTTATGTATCGAAACTCTTATGAATTAAACTTATATATCTTCTGATTTAACAACGATACAACACTATTTACTCATAATTTACGAAATTTCTATTGCACTTATATTTATATTTGAAACACTTAATCTAAGTACTAAAAATAATATTTTTATCCATTGAATATTTCTGAAAAAATTTTAAAATACTTATTTTAAATTTGTATCACTGCGATTAATCATGAATATCATTAGAATCCCGGTATTAAGCACTAATTATATTTGGTTTTTATATAATTATAAAAATGAATGCATAATTATTGATCCTGGAGAAGCAATAAAGGTACTAGATATTTTAAAAAAATTCCAATTTAGATTACGAGCAATTTTATTGACTCATAATCATATTGATCATGTCAATGGAGTAGCTCCGTTAATTCAACATTTTCCAAAAACAATTGTTTATGGTCCCATGGAAACCAAAAATAATGGCTCTCACTTCTTGGTATCAGAAGGAGATGATTTTGTATTATTAAAGAAAAAATTTAAAGTTCTCAATTTGCCTGGGCATACATTGGGGCATATTGGTTTTTATAGCGCACCCTGGTTATTTTGCGGAGATACTGTATTTTCTGCGGGTTGTGGTAAAATCTGTATAGGATTTGCTCAAAATATGTATGAATCTTTTCTAAAAATTAGACATCTTCCTCATAATACCTTAATTTTCAGCGGACACGAATATACTTTATCTAATGTTAACTTCGCTATTTCTATTTTACCTCAAGATCAATCCATTATTAATTATCGCAATAAGATCATTAAGTTATATAACCGCAACCAACCCACCGTGCCAACAACGCTAGATTTAGAGCTAAAGGTTAATCCTTTCTTTCGTTGTGGTAATTCAGATATAAAAAAATCATTAAATTTATCCTGTAACCTTAAAGAAGAATGGCAAGTTTTTTCTGAATTACGTAAGAAAAAAGATTCGTTTTAGTCGTTATTGTAGTATAGTTACTGAATTTCAGTCATTACTTTTTATTATAATTTTTTATTTTAAAAAATTAATTACATTTCCAATTAAAACTTTTTATTCAATTTTATCTTATACGCACGTTAGTTCTAATTGTGGTTACAATTGCTTTTCAAGCCTATAAATATACATATAACATATAATAAAATATTAAAAAATTAAAGCTGCAATATTATATTACTGTTTAGTATATTTTTATTTTCTGTAAACAGATAAAAACTCGTTAAACATTACAATAATTTATCTACCAGATAAACATAAAAAATCATTCAGCTGTATTGTTTTTAACTGTTTTATAGCTTCGATATTAGATTTCCATTAAATTTAAATACTTGGCAGCCCCCTACTCTCGCATGAGGATACCCCACACTACCATTGGTACTACG
Organism: Candidatus Blochmanniella camponoti; assembly: GCF_023585825.1. Taxonomy (NCBI): domain Bacteria; kingdom Pseudomonadati; phylum Pseudomonadota; class Gammaproteobacteria; order Enterobacterales; family Enterobacteriaceae; genus Candidatus Blochmanniella; species Candidatus Blochmanniella camponoti. The sequence goes on along the minus strand of NZ_CP097751.1, from coordinate 639,994 downwards.
ACATTTCACTTCTGAGTTCGGAATGGAATCAGGTGGTACTATCGCGCTAATGCCGCCAAGTATGATTTTTCATCATCAAACAAATACCAGTAAATCAACTCAATACTTCATATTATATATGATTTTTTTTTTAAAATCCAAATAAATTATAAAAATCATAGATTTCATCTGCACAATATATTTTTAAAGAATAATAAATCTTTATGAAAAATCATACCCTATATTTATAATATTATCAAATCAATACAATTTTACATATAACATGTAGATCTTAAATGATTTATCACAGGATCAATAGTAGGAAATGCATTATGCCATAAAAAAAATGAATGAGCCGCTTGTCCTACTAACATACCTAATCCGTCTGCACAATAATTTGACCCATTTTTTTTACACCATGTTATGAACAACGTGTCTTGTTTTGTGTAAAATAAATCATAACATTTAGTGTCAGGAGTAATAAGAAAATATGGTATTTTGGGAATAGTATTGTGTATATTGCTGGTTGTAGCATTAATAATTAAACTATATTTATGGGTGTCATAACGTAATTTGTACAAAGGTAGGCATGATATATTTTTATATCCTATTTCCTGATAATAAGATGTCAATTCCTGTGCCCGAGAAAACGTTCTGTTTACTATATTTATGTGACATGTTGTTATAGTCGTTAATAATATAGGAATAATTCCTTTTGCAGCGCCCCCAGCGCCAATTAACAGAATATTCGTTATCATAGGCGTGTGAGAAGTGATTTGATTATTATTATCTAACCAATTAAGTCGTTTTAAATCGCTAATAAATCCTATACCATCAGTATTATCTCCCAGCAAAGTACCGTTTTTTAATTTTTTTATCGTATTAACTGAACGAGCTTTTTCAGCTCGTTCAGTTAATTGATTACACAAAAAATATGCATTTTCTTTAAATGGAGAGGTAATATTTGCTCCTAATCCACCTAACTCAAAAAAATTATATAATAAACAATTGAAATTATCTTGTACTGCCAATTTAAGGTTGTATTCTGTTGATATTCCAATTTCCTGTGCAAATAATGCATAAATTTCTGCTGATTTGCTATGTTTAATCGGATTACCAAAAACAGCAAAAGAATTCATCTATTTATCTCCTTAAATAATAAAAAATTATTCACGAATTAGTTTGCCAGTCATAACATCCCTAATTGTTGAGGGATTGGGTCTTCCAAGTATATCTTCATGCATGATAGATATGTTATGCCCGAGTTGATCGTGTACTTCTTCAATAGTACGTGCAGGAGGCTGTCCAGATAAATTTGCACTAGTGGATACCAAGGGTTTTCCAAAAGCTAAGCAAAGGCGTTGAATTGGTTCAAAATGACTGACTCGTACTGCTAAAGAAGCAAATTGACCTGTTAACCAATATGATATATTAACTTGCGCTGGAAATACCCATGTCATCGGTCCAGGCCAAGTAGAAAAAACTCGTGATCGTTGGGTTTCATTTAAGCAACTATCATCAATATACTTAAGTAATTGTGTATAGTTAGCAGCAATTAAAATTAAACCTTTTTTCCAAGATCTATTTTTTATTTTTAGTAAAGTAGATATTGCGTTTTTATTATCAGGATCACATCCTAAACCAAACACTGATTCTGTTGGATAAATAATTACTTTCCCTTGATTTAGCTGTATAAGTAAATCTTTCATATTTGACGAAGGAAATATCCTTATTGTAGATTAGGATTCCAATTAATTATTTATTAAAAAAAAGCATAAAATATTCTTTTATTTAAATCGATATTTAAAAATAATAAATTTTCAAGTATTAATTGGGTAACTTTTAAATTTATATGTAATATCTATAATAGTTTAAGATTCTTATATATCAATTATTTTTTATTAATAAAAAATAATTGATATATTTTATTAAATATTTTGCGGCATAGCGTACGCGGTTTTTGTATGTATTTAGTACATTTTGAATATTTATTTAATTATTTAATTGAATAATACATTCTAGGTATCAAGAACGATTCCAAACGTCATTGACCGTTAATAAATTTCTAATTCCATATATTATTATTATGAATATAAAATATTCTGTATCATATCTTGATTATATTCATAAGTCACTAGATAATATATGGAATTAGAAATTTATTATAATAATTTTTTATTTTATGTCGATATTAGAAATACTGTATTATCCAGATAAACGTCTTAGAACAATCGCTGATCCTGTTGTTGCAGTATCTGATGATACTAATCAAATTATAAATGATATGTTTGATACTATGTATTTTAAAAAAGGCATTGGATTAGCTGCAACACAAGTTAATATTCACCAGCAAATTATTGTTATTGATCTTTATAAAAAAAATAAACAACGTTTAGTTTTTATTAATCCTGCTATTACAAAAAAAACAGGTGTTATTAGTATTCCTGAAAGTTGTTTATCTATTCCTCAGATATATGAAATTGTTCCGCGTTCAGAAAAAATAACCATTCAATCATTAGATCAATATGGCAATAAATTTGAGATGGAAGCTAATAATTTATTAGCAATTTGCATTCAACACGAAGTAGATCATTTGTTTGGAAAACTTTTTATTGATCATTTGTCTCCATTAAAAATTAAAAAAATTCATAAAAAAATAAAAAAATTATCTAAAACATTTAAAAAGAATCAATTTTCTCTTTGATATATATTATGGCACACTTAAAATCACTGCGTATTGCTTTTTTTGGAACTACAAGTTTTGCGGCGTGGCATTTATATACACTGACTCACTTTTCTACGCATCAGATAATAGCAGTGTTTACTCAAGAGATACAAATATCTACATGTAAATCCTTTTTATCTTTATATAAAATAGCGAAAAAATATAATATATCGCTATTCCAGTCTCGCACTTTATCTATTTCTGATATTATTTATATTATTAAAAAAATTGATGTGGATTTGATAGTAGTTGTATCTTATGGATTAATTTTACCGAAAGAAATATTAAATATACCACGACTAGGCTGTATTAATGTACATGGTTCATTATTGCCTCGTTGGCGCGGACCAGCACCCATTCAACGTGCATTAGAATATGGTGACTCCATTACAGGAATAACCATTATTCAAATGGATTTAGGCATAGATACTGGAGATATTTTGCATATTACGCCTTGCAAAATTTTTCCAAAAGACACTAGTTATACTCTTTCTAATAGATTAGTGAATATTGGATCTGCTATGTTATCCCAAGTACTGGATCAGTTTATATTAGGTACATCTACGTTGATACCTCAAGACTCAACTTATGCTACATATGCGCATAAATTAAATAAACAAGAAGCACGTATCAATTGGAATTTATCAGCAATTCAATTGGAACGATGTATCCGAGCTTTTAATCCATGGCCAATTAGTTATTTTCAAATAAAAAATGATCGCATTAGAGTATGGGATGCCGAAGTAAGCAATCAAAACATCAATCACTACTCGTCGTCAGCATCTATATTACCTGGTACCATTGTAACAACTAATCCAAATGGTATTTATGTTGGTACTGGTTCTGGAATATTAATACTTACTATGTTACAAATTTCAGGAAAAAAAATAACATCTGTGCGTGATATTCTCAATGCACACAAAGAATGGTTCAAACCTAACTCTGTGTTAGAATAAAATGATCGAGATATGTTTGTGCTCATTACTAGACTTAATTATATATTTCTATGTTATTTTTTATATTTTTTGTTTTATTTTAGATCGTTCCACTAGTTCTATGTATGCCATTGGAGCATTATCTCCCTTACGTAATCCACATTTTAGTATACGAGTATATCCTCCAGGTCTATTATAAAAATGTGGACTAATTTGTGTGAACAATTTTGCAACAACATCATTATTTCTAGTTTTAGAAAAAACTAGACGACGATTTGCGATCGTATCCACTTTGCTACGTGTAATCAACGGTTCAATAATACGACGCAATACTTTAGCTTTAGATAAAGTAGTTTTTATTATTTTATGCATTACCAATGAAACAACCATGTTTTTAAACATAGCTTTACGATGAGCACTAGTTCTATTTAGTTTAGAACCGCTTTTTCGATGACGCATAATAAATTACCTTTGTTTCAAATATTAAATTATCCATGATTAATTATCTAAAATATTCGTAGGAGGCCAATTTTCTAAACGTGTTCCTAAAGATAATCCACGAGATGCTAATACATCTTTTATCTCTGTCAATGATTTTTTTCCTAAATTAGGGGTTTTTAATAGTTCTACTTCTGTTCGTTGTACTAAATCTCCAATATAGTGAATAGATTCTGCTTTTAGACAATTAGCAGAACGTACAGTCAGTTCTAAGTCATCAACAAGGCGTAATAAGACTGGATCAAATTCTGGTTTTTCTTCTTTATGTTCTGGTTGATGTATATCCCTTAAATCAATAAATGCTTCAAGTTGTTCAGATAAAATTGTTGCTGCACGCCTAATCGCTTCTTCCGGTTCTATAGTTCCATCCGTTTCCATATCAATAATTAGTTTATCTAAATCTGTACGTTGCTCAACGCGAGCAGCTTCTACATTATAAGAAATCCTTTCTACCGGGCTATAACATGCATCTAATAATAACCGACCAATTGGTAAGATATCTGATTCAGAATTAAACCTAGAAGAAGCTGGAACGTAACCTCGTCCGCGCTGCACTTTAATACGCATACTAATAGATGTATTTTTGTCAGTTATATGACATATAATATGATTAGGAGTAACAATTTTTACGTTATTACTATCATACAAAATATCATTTGCGATTACAGGCCCAATACCGGATTTTTTTAAAGTTAAAGTAACGCTATCTTTTCCTTCAATTCTAATAGCTAATTTCTTTAAGTTGAGTAAAATCTCTAAAACATCTTCTTGTATACCTTCTTTTGTACTATATTCATGTAATACCCCATCAATTTCAACCTCCGTTATAGCATATCCAGGCATTGAAGAAAGTAAGATACGACGTAGAGCGTTTCCTAAAGTATGACCAAATCCTCGTTCTAACGGCTCCAAAGTAACTTTAGCGCGTGTTTCAGTAATTTGTTCAATATCTACTAAACGTGGTTTTAAAAATTCTACTACAGAATTCTGCATGTTTCCTCTCTTTTTACTATTTCACAAATTTTTACTTATTTTGAATATAATTCGATAATCAAATGTTCATCGATATTTGCAGATAATTCACTACGTTCTGGATAACGTTTAAATAGACCTTGTAGTTTAATAGGATCTACTTCAATCCATGCTAATTTTTCTCTTTGCTGCTCAGAAAGCTCTAAAGAAGCACGAATCCTAGATTGCTTATGTGATTTTTTATGTATTTTAATAACAGTATTGGGAACAACTTGATATGAAGCTATATTAACAATACGGTTTTCAACCATAATAGATTTATGACTTACTAATTGACGGGCTTCAGCACGTGTTGCTCCAAATCCCATACGATACACAGTATTATCTAATCTGCTTTCTAATAATTTTAATAAATTTTCACCAGTGTTGCCTTTAATACGTGCAGCCCTCTTATAATAATTAGAGAATTGACGCTCTAAGATGCCATATATACGTCTAACTTTTTGTTTTTCTCTTAGCTGTATTCCATAATCTGAAAAACGAGATTTACGCATATTATGTTGTCCTGGAGGTTGCTCGAGTTTACATTTAGAATCAATAGTACGAATTCCAGATTTTAAAAAAAGATCTGTACCCTCACGACGACTTAATTTAAGTTTAGGCCCTAAATATTTAGCCATATTTTTTTATTCCTTGAAAATAAACTAATGAATCTTCTTTAGACACGGCGTTTTTTAGAAGGACGGCAACCATTATGAGGAATTGGGGTGACATCAGTAATGCTAGTAATGTGAAATCCTACTGCATTTAACGCTCGTACCGCAGATTCACGTCCCGGTCCTGGCCCTTTAACCATGACTTCTAAATTTTTTACCCCATATTCTTGAACTATTTCAGCGCAACGTTCTGCTGCTATTTGCGCAGCAAACGGTGTAGATTTTCGAGATCCTCTAAATCCAGAACCCCCAGCTGTAGCCCATCCTAAAGTATTACCTTGTTTATCACTAATAGTGATAATAGTATTATTAAAAGATGCATGTATATGGGCTACACCATCTAAAATTTGTTTTTTGAGCCGCTTGCGCGCTCGAAGATTGGATGATTTAATCATTTTATATTTATGCTGTTTTATTTATTAATATTTATTTAAATTATTTGTTCATTGACTTACGAGGACCTTTACGGGTTCTAGCATTTGTTCTAGTCCTTTGCCCCCGTACTGGTAAATTACGACGATGACGTAATCCTCGGTAAGTGCCAAGATCAATTAAACGTTTGATATTTAGAGTTACTTCTCGGCGTAAATCCCCTTCTACGATATATTCATCAACCGCATCACGTAATTTATCTATATGAATTTCAGACAATTTACAAAGTTGTACATGCTCATCTATACCTGTATTCAAACAAATTGAACGAGCACGGGATTTTCCGATGCCATAAATAGACATTAAAGCAATAACGGCATGTTTTCTATCAGGAACATTGACACCTGCTATACGTACCACTATTTTTATACTCCTAAAAGTTAATTATTCTATACTGAATAACCATTATCCTTGTCGTTGTTTATGCTTTGGATCCACACGACAAACTACACGAATAACGTTATGTCTCTTCACAATTTCACAATAACGACATAATTTTTTCACTGACGTACGTACTTTCATAATGTTTCCTATAATCATATGTATATGATTTTTTTAATCAATGATTAAAATGTTTCAGGTTTGCTTTTTTAAGCACAGATTCATATTGACTAGACATCATTAAAGTTTGTATATGGGCCATAAAATCCATAATTACCACAACTACAATAAGTAAAGATGTTCCTCCAAAATAGAAAGGGACTTTCATAGCAATTCTCATAAATTCTGGTACTAAACAAATAAATGTAACGTACATTGCACCAATGAAAGTCAAACGAATCATAATTCTATTAATATATTTTGCAGTTTGTTCTCCCGGTCTAATTCCAGGAACAAATGCTCCCGATTTTTTTAAATTTTCAGCTGTTTCTCGGGGATTAAAAACTAAAGATGTGTAAAAAAAACAAAAAAACATAATAGCTGCCGCATAAAGTAAAATATATAATGGTTGACCTGGTTGTAGATATAAAGAAATAATAGTTAACCATTGCCAATTAGTACCGCTGCCGAACCAAGAGATTACAGTACCCGGGAACAAGATGACACTAGAAGCAAAAATAGCAGGAATGACGCCAGCCATATTTACTTTAAGTGGTAAATGTGTGCTTTGAGTAGCATAAATACGACGGCCTTGTTGACGTTGAGCATAATGCACTAGAATGCGACGTTGTCCCCGCTCCATAAATACAACAAAAAAAGTAACACTCAATACCAAGCAAACAATTAAAATCAATATAAAAAAATGTAACTCATCTTGTCTCACTTGTTCTATGGTATGCCCTATAGCCAGTGGCAACCCAGCAATTATTCCTGAAAAAATAATAATTGAAATACCATTTCCTATACCTCTGCTAGTAATTTGATCGCCTAACCACATTAGAAAAATAGTACCACAAACAAGACTAATAATTGCTATACAATAAAAAGAAAATCCTGGATTAATCACTAATCCCGATACATTAGGCAAACTAGTGACAACGCCTACTGATTGTAATATTCCAAGCATTAAAGTTCCATAACGAATATACTGGTTAATTATTCTCCTGCCACTTTCTCCTTCTTTTTTAATTTCTATTAAAGCAGGGTGTACCGCAGTTAATAGCTGAACAATAATTGAAGCTGAAATATATGGCATAATCCCTAAACTAAAGATAGAAGCACGACTTAAAGATCCTCCAGAAAACATATTAAACATTTCAATAATAGTACCGTGTTGTTGTTCAATAATTTGTGCCAAAACAATCAAATCTACTCCTGGAATTGGAATAAATGATCCTATACGAAAAATAATTAAAGCGCCAATCACAAACATAATTCTACGTTTCAAGTCGCCTAACCCGCCTTTGACACTTTGAAAAGTAGATCTAGATCGTTGTTTATTAGTAACTGCCATCATTTTAATTCAATTACTCCTCTATTTGACCGCCTATAGATTGAATTGCAGTGCGCGCTCCTTTACTAACGCGTAATTTACGTATCGTGACAGGACGTTTAATTTCTCCAGACATTATAATTTTAACAAACTTAATTTTGCGCTTAATAATATTATAGGTTTTTAAAACATTTAAATCTATTACTTTGTCTGAAATACGAGATAAATCAGATAACCTAATTTCTTGGGTAATCATAGCCTTGCGAGATATAAACCCAAACTTTGGTAATCTACGATATAAAGGAGTCTGTCCTCCCTCAAATCCAAGACGCACCTTCCCTCCAGAACGAGATTTTTGTCCTTTATGTCCACGACCCCCTGTTTTACCTAATCCAGATCCTATGCCTCGACCTACTCGTTTACTTAAATGTTTAGCTCCTCTGGATGGAGAAATGGTATTAAGATACATGATTTACTACTCCACTTTGACCGTGTAATTAATTTAAGTTAATCATACCACGGATGACAGGTACATCAATTATTTCAACAGTATTTTGATACGGCGCAATCCCTTCTCAACCCACCATACACAGTTCTTATGTTTGGGATATAAACTTACTGATAAAACCCCAATCTGAATAAGATTAATAATGTTTAACATAATTATAATAACCTAAAATTTCTCTAATAGATTTACCTCGTTTTTCTGCAATCATTTCAGGAGATTTCATGCTTTTTAACGCATTTATAGTCGCACGCACTATATTAATAGGATTTGTAGATCCATAAGCTTTTGCTAATACATTATGTATTCCAACCACTTCTAGTATAGCACGCATTGTAGTACCAGCAATAATTCCAGTTCCTTCAGAAGCAGGTTGCATATAAATACGAGAACCTGTGTATACCCCCTTAACCGCGTGTTGTAGAGTGCCTTTATATAAGGAAATAATTACCATGTTACGACGAGCTTTTTCCATTGACTTTTGAATTGCTGATGGGACTTCACGAGCTTTACCGTAACCAAACCCTACCCGACCATTTACATCTCCTACCACAGTTAGAGCTGTAAAACTAAATACACGACCACCTTTAACCGTCTTGGATACTCGATTTACTGTAATTAATTTTTCTTGCAATTCACCAGGCTGTTTATCAGTATATTTCATATTATTTTACCTTGTTTTAAAAGCTTAACCCAGTTTGCCTAGCGCAATCAGCCAACGTTTTCACTCTACCATGATATTTAAATCCAGAACGATCGAAAGATACATTTGTAATACCTTTTTTTACTGCCCGTTCCGCAATAATTTTTCCTACTATAGCTGCAGCTTTTTTATTACTGGTTGTTGTCAATTGACTAGAAATTAATTTTTCCGTAGTAGAAGCTGCAACTAAGACGTTAGAATTATCTTTTGCAATTATTTGTGCATAAATATGCCGACAAGTTCGATGTATCACTAATCTTATAGCATCTAATTTATACAACTTTTTTCGTGTTCTCATAGCTCTTTTGAGACGAGCATCTTTTTTATTCATGTTACATGATTCTCTATATTATTAATAATAATTATTTTTTCTTAGTATCTTTGGTATGCACTATTTCATTGATATAACGAATACCTTTTCCCTTAAAAGGTTCAGGAGGGCGAAGTGCTCTCAAATCTGCAGCAACTTGTCCGATAAGTTGCTTATTCATCCCTGTTAAAATAATTTCGGTTTGACTTGGACACGTTGCTACGATTTCAGCAGGTAGTATATAATCAATGGAATGAGATAAGCCTATGATTAGGCTGATGACATTATCTTGAATAGATACACGATAACCTATTCCTACTAGTTGCAGTGTCTTAGTGAACCCTTTTGTAACTCCAGTAATCATTCCAGTAATTAATGCACAGGTTGTTCCTATCAAAGCTTTATTTTTAACATCAAAACTGTTACTATAGACTATCAGTTTTGATGTATTATGCAATTGCACATCAACCGATTTGTGTAATATACGAGTTAATGCACCAAGTGCACCTGTAATAGAAATGCTATGGTTTTTTATTATTATATTTATAGTTATTGTTTTAGGAATAGAAATTATCGTTTTACACATATGGTGCGGAAATATCTTGGTATTAAGACACATAACATATAATCTCCCCACCAACATTAAGCTGACGAGCTCTATTATCTGTGATTACACCTTTAGAAGTAGAAATTATAACAATACCCATACCAGACATTATCTGAGGTAGTTCCTTTCTCTTTTTATAGATACGTAATCCAGGTCGACTAATACGTTTTATGATATCTATGACGGGTTTTCTTTTTTGATAATATTTTAAAAATACTTCTAAAGTTGGTTTGATGCTATCTTTAATATTATATTTCTGTATAAATCCTTCTTCTGCTAATACATGAACAATTGCTACTTTCATTGCAGAAGAGGGAGTGCAAACCTTTTCTTTTTTAGAAATTTGCCCGTTACGTATAGTAGTTAACATATCCGCGATTGAATCTTGCATACTCATTATAGCTCCAAGCAGTAAAATATTGTTACAATTACCAACTAGCTTTCCTTAAACCAGGTATTTCGCCGCGCATAGCAGCTTCGCGTACCTTCATACGGCTCAATCCAAATTTTCTTAAAAAAGCGTGAGGACGTCCAGTATGACGGCAACGATTACGTCGTCTAGATGGGCTAGAATCACGTGGTAAAGTCTGTAATTTTAAAACCGCATTCCAACGTTCCTCATTAGGAATGCGTTGATCAATAATAATTTTTTTTAGAGAAATACGTTGTATATAATATTTATTAACTAATTTTAAACGCTTTATTTCACGTGCCTTTATAGATTCCTTGGTCATAATTAACGCTCCTTCTATTTGAAGTAATACGATTATTTTCTAAATGGAAATCGAAATGCAGTTAATAAAGCATACGCTTCATTATCAGAAATGGCGTTAGTAGTAATAGTAATATCCATTCCTCGCATATCATCCACGGTATCATAATCAATTTCTGGAAAGATAATTTGCTCGCGGATTCCAATACTATAATTACCATGCCCATCAAAAGATTTAATAGATAACCCGCGAAAATCACGAATACGAGGCATAGCAATAAAAATAAATCTTTCCAGAAATTCCCACATACGCGAACCTCGTAAAGTTACCTTACAGCCGATTGGTTGACCTTGACGAATTTTGAAACTAGAGATAGATTTGCGTGCTGTGGTGATTACTGGTTTTTGTCCTGAAATTACCATTAAATCTTCTACTGCTTTTTCTAAAAGCTTTTTATTGGTAACAGATTTACCTACTCCCATATTAATAGTAATTTTTTTAATTTTAGGTACTTGCATAATAGATCGATAATTAAATTTATGCATTAAATTTTGTATTATACTATTTTTATAATAATCATATAATTTAGTCATATATTATTCCAATCATTTAACTATATCCCCATTAGACTTAAATATACGTATTTTTTTACCATTTTGTATTGTAAAACCTACTCGATCTGCTTTATTTAAAGTAGGGTTAAATATTGCAATATTAGATAAATCAACGGATGCTTCTTTTTCAATAATGCCTCCTGGTTGATTTTTATTGGGAATAGGCTTTTGATGTTTTTTTACTAAATTTATTCCTGTTACTATAACCCTGCCTTTATCATAAAAAACGCGTTTTACTTTCCCCTTTTTTCCTTTATCCCTTCCACTTAATACAATAACTTCATCGTTACGTTTAATTTTAGCTGCTGCCATATATAATACTCTCCATCAAAGTACCTCGGGGGCTAAAGAAATAATCTTCATAAATTTTTCGTTGCGTAATTCGCGAGTTACTGGACCAAAAATACGAGTACCTATAGGTTGGATGTTGGTGTCATTTAATAATACACAAGCATTATTATCAAATCTAATAATAGATCCATCTAGACGACGTACACCTTTTTTCGTACGTACTACAACAGCTTTTAATACATCGCCCTTTTTCACTTTAGCACGTGGTACTGCTTCTTTAATAGCAACTTTAATAACATCTCCTATATTAGCATAACGACGACCAGAACCACCTAGCACTTTAATACACATTGCATATCGTGCGCCAGAGTTATCGGCAACATTTAAAATAGTGCGTTCTTGAATCACACAATTACTCCATAGTAGTGATTGAATTTAAATTTTTAAAACATATATATGTTTATATATTTTTATTTACTAGTTCTAATTAAATAGCTTATCATTAATTCATATGAATATTATCTTTTTAAAAATTAGATTTTTTGATAATAGAAGTTAGTATCCAAGATTTTGTTTTAGAAATAGGACGGCATTCTTGTACTTCAACAAGATCTCCAATATTAGTCTCGTTATTAGGGTCATGTACATGCAGTTTAGTAGTACGTTTAATAAATTTTTCATATGTTGAATGCTTAATTAATCTCTCTATAGAAACAACAACAGATTTATTCATTTTTTTATTACATACACGACCTAGTAGGATGCGAATCCTATCACTCATGGAATATTCTCCTTTTATACTTTTTTAGTATGAGATAAATATCTTTTGATAGATGCTATATTGCGACGTACTTTTTTTAATAAGTGCAATTGTTTTAATTGACCTGATTTTGCTTGTATACGTAAATTAAAATGTTCACGTAATACCTTTAGTAACTCTGATTGAAGCGATGTAACAGTAATAGCGTCATTTTTTTTTTGATTTAATAATTTGATGATATTATTCATTATCTTCCTATTAAAGTGGTTTTAACGGGTAATTTTGATGCGCCCAATTTAAAAGCATTATACGCTAGTTCTTTTGGTACCCCATTTATTTCATATAATATTTTTCCTGGTTGTATTAACGCCACCCAATATTCTACATTACCTTTTCCTTTCCCCATGCGTACTTCAAGAGGTTTTTTAGTAATAGGTTTGTCTGGAAACACACGAATCCAGATTTTTCCTTGACGCTTTACAGCACGACTTATGGCACGTCGTGCTGCTTCAATTTGACAAGATTTTAATCGCCCTCGGCTAATAGCTTTTAAAGCAAATTGCCCAAAACTAATATTGTCGTTTACTTTTGTTCCCCGGTTACGCCCTTTATGCATTTTACGAAATTTTGTGCGCTTTGGTTGCAGAAGCATCATATTATCCTTTATATGCGAGTTTTATGTTTTTTCTTGCTAGAATTACTCATCGTTTGATCTGATGAATATCCTGTATTCAGTAACACATCTCCTAAAATTTCCCCTTTAAAAACCCATACCTTAATACCAATTATACCATACGTAGTACGTGCTTCTGAAAGACTATAATCAATATCGGCACGTAAAGTATGTAATGGAACCCGTCCCTCTCTGTACCACTCAGTACGAGCAATCTCAGCTCCGCTTAGTCTCCCACTGACTTCTACTTTAATTCCTTTAGCTCCTAAACGCATAGCGTTTTGTACCACACGTTTCATTGCCCTCCTAAATACTACTCTACGTTCTAATTGGGATGCGATATTATCAGCTAACAGCTTGGCATCTAATTCTGGTTTACGAACTTCAGCAATATTGAGTAGCGTTGGAACACCAGAAATTCTTGCTATATTTTTACGTAATCTTTCAATATCTTCCCCTTTTTTTCCAATTATAAGACCAGGTCTAGCTGTATAAACAGTTACTCTTATGCTCTTAGCAGGACGTTCAATAATTATACGAGATACTAAAGCTTTCGAAAGTTTTTGCATCAAAAACTGACGTACTTTAAAATCATTCCCTAAATTGTCAGAAAAATCTTTGTTATTTGCGTACCAGGTAGAATGCCACGTCTTGGTAATACCCAAACGCACACCATTCGGATGTACCTTTTGACCCATTTTTAAATGCTCCGTCCGTTTAAATATAATTTTTTAATTAGACACTACTATAGTAAGATGACTTGTTCGTTTCATAATTTTATCTGATCGTCCTTTAGCACGTGGCATAATTCTTTTAATAATAGGACCATTATCGACAAAAATTTTAATAATTTTTAAATTATTAATATCTGAACTGTCATTATGTTCCGCATTAGCAATAGCAGATTCTAAGGTCTTTTTTACTAATTCGGCAGATTTTTTGTTGGTATACTTTAAGATATCAAGCGCCTGAGATACTTTTTTTCCTCGTACTGTATTAACTACTAAACGAAGTTTTTGAGCAGAAGAACGAATATAACGGCATCTAGCAATTGTTTCCATACCAAAATACCCTCTATAGCACATCTTATTTTAAGATCATAACCATATATCTTTAATAATGTTTTTTTATTTTCTTATCCACTGAATGACCACGATACGTACGAGTTGGAGCAAATTCACCTAATTTATGCCCAACCATTTCATCTGATATGAATACGGGTATATGTTGACGTCCGTTATGTACTGCTACAGTTAAACCAATCATTCTTGGAAATATTGTTGATCGCCGTGACCAAGTTCTAATAGGTTTTTTATCACCTGTTTCTATTGCTTTCTCCACTTTTTTTAGAAGATGCAAGTCAATAAATGGCCCTTTCTTAATAGAACGCGACATATACTGTATTCCTAATCCTTCAAATTTTATTTATTACGATGAGACAATATAAACTTATTAGTACGTTTATTACTACGGGTTTTTTTTCCTTTGGTTTGTATTCCCCAAGGAGACACGGGATGTTTTCCAAAATTTTTTCCTTCTCCACCTCCATGAGGGTGATCGATCGGATTCATGGCTGTTCCGCGTACAGTAGGACGATTTCCACGCCATCTATTGGCTCCAGCTTTACCTAGCATACGTAACATATGTTCAGCATTACCAACCTCTCCTATGGTTGCCCGACACTCACAGCGAATTTTTCGTATTTCACCAGATCGCAGACGAAGTACCATATACTCCCCATCACGAGCTACAATTTGTATGTAAGACCCTGCAGACCGGGCTAATTGCCCGCCTTTTCCTGGTTTCATTTCTACATTATGAATAGTAGATCCTATCGGAATATTACCCATAGGCAAAGCATTGCCTGGTTTTATTGGAACATTCACTCCAGAACTTATAAAATCTCCTATTTTTACATCTTTTGGAGCTAAAATATAACGATACTCCCCATCTCTATATGAAAGCAATGCTATATTTGCTGAACGATTTGGATCATATTCTAAACGTTTGATTACAGCAGAAATCCCATCCTTATTACGCTTAAAATCAATAATTCTATAACGTTTTTTATGCCCCCCTCCTATATGTCGCACAGTAATACGACCGTAATTATTGCGTCCTCCTGATCTATTATTAATTTTATTGGATAATAATGAAGAAAAAGGATTCCCTTTATATAAATCATGGTTCACTAACTTAGCTACATGCCGTCTACCCGGAGAGGTTGGGTTGCATTTAATAATAGGCATCTCTTTTGATCTTCCATATTTATCTATTCTACTGTATTGATAAAATCAATTTTTTGGCCTTTTTCTAAAAGAACATATGCTTTTTTCCAGTTGTTACAGCGACCAATTTTATTAGCCTTTCTTTTAGATTTTCCTGCTACTATTATAGTGTTTATAGTATTTACTTTCACAGAAAATAACATATTGATAGCATTTTTAATATCTGTTTTAGTCGCATATTTTGCTACTTTAAAAGAAAAAGCATTATGGCGCTCCAATGTCATGGACGCTTTTTCAGAGACATGTATAGATCTCAGTATTTTTAATAAACGTTCTTGATAAATCATACTAACTGTTTCTCAATTTTCTTGATCACGTTATCGGCAATTAAAGTAACGTTAAAATTTATTAAACTTACTGGATCTATATGCGTTGCGGTACGCACCTCTATTTTATGAACGTTACGTGATGCTAAAAGCAAATTTCTATCCAAAAAATCAGTAAAAATCAATATGCTTTTTTTTGAGGTTATTGTTCTTAATTTTTCTAATAATAATTTAGTTTTGGGTTCTTTTATAAATAAATTTTTTACTAAAAATAAACGATTATCACAAACTAATTTAGATAAAATGCTTCTTATTGCCCCTTTGTACATTTTTTTATTTATTTTTTGGGTATATAGTTTAGGTTTAGCCGCGAAGGTTACTCCGCCAGAACGCCAAATAGGACTTTTTACCGATCCAGAACGCGCGCGACCGGTACCTTTTTGACGCCACGGTTTTTTATTAGAACCCGAAACTTCTGATCGACTCTTTTGAGATCGAGTACCTTGACGAGAATTAGTTAAATAAGTAGAAATTACTTGATGTATTAATGCCTGATTAAAAGAACATTTAAAAATTTCATCAGATACAGAAAACTTATCTGAATCCAAGATACTGACTTCTGTTGTAAAATCCCTAACTTCTAATTCCATTTACATGTTCTCTCTAATATTTATTTTAACAGATTTTTTAATAGATAAATTACCACCAATTATTCCTGGAACAGCGCCTTTAACTAATAATAAATTAAGTTTTACATCAACATTAACAACATCTAAATTTTGTACCGTAACTTTATAATTTCCTAATTGTCCTGCCATTTTTTTACCCTTAAATACTCTACCAGGAGTTTGATTTTGACCGATAGATCCAGGAGCTCTGTGTGACAGTGAATTACCATGACTTGCATCTTGCATATGAAAATTCCAACGTTTTATTGTACCTGCAAAACCTTTACCTTTAGAAATGCCTGTAATATCAACTTTTTTAACATTTGTAAAAATCTGTATAGTGATAATATCTCCTAATGATAGCTGTGACATCCCTTCTTCTTCGCAACGAAACTCCCACACACCACGACCAGCATCAACCCCTGATTTTATCATATGCCCTGTCTCTGGTCTATTAATATGTTTAAAGTTTTTAATGCCAGTCGTTACTTGAACTGCACAATATCCATCATTTTCAATATTTTTTATTTGCGTTACACGATGCGGTGTTATTTCAATCATAGTTACAGGGATAGATACTCCATCTTTATCAAACAAACGAGTCATACCCAATTTTTGACCAATTAGACCTTGCATGATTATGGATACAACCTCTCTATTACTTTTAGTACAAAATTATTATTTGTATTTTACACATAATATAATACACAAATAAATTCTATTATGATGCATCTCCTATGCGCTAACCGAGACTAATTTGTACATCTACTCCTGCCGCTAAATCTAAACGCATTAAAGCGTCTACCGTTTTATCAGTAGGTTCAACAATATCAATTAAACGTTTGTGAGTTCGTATTTCATACTGATCTCGCGCATCTTTATTTACATGTGGAGAAATTAAAACAGTGAATCGTTCTTTTCTAGTAGGCAAGGGAATAGGGCCGCGTACTTGAGCGCCAGTACGTTTAGCAGTCTCTACAATTTCTACGGTCGACTTATCTATCAACCGATGATCAAATGCTTTCAAACGAATGCGGATCCTTTGATTTTGCATAGCTAAATATAGATCTCAAAAATCAGTTATTCACAAACAACTCTACCTACATAAACCTTTTTTGTATGCTTTCACCCAAAAGCTTTAAATGAACATCTAAAACATCTTCGCATCATACATCCAAAATGTAAAACCGTTCTTATTCCTATCGAACATGCCAATTAATTTTGTTATTATTTTCTGTAATAAAACATTACATAAACTTAGTGTACCAGTAAACAAATAAAAAACAAGATTAATCAGAATAAAATTCAAAATTTTTACCAGAAAATTTTTATATATAAAAATATTATAAACAATTTATATCATTTTGATAAGTATGAAATTATTTTTTCAACTGTGATTGTATATAATTATGCATACCAATTTTTATCATGAGATTTAGCTCTGTTTCTAAAAAATCAATGTGCTTTTCTTCATCTTTAAGAATTTGTATCATTATATCCCTAGATACATAATCTTGTATTGAATCAGCGTATTTGATGCCTTTGCGTAAATTTTCAATACTATGAAATTCTAAACTAAGATCAGCACGTAAAATATCTTCAACATTTTTTTTAATGTTTAATGGATCAAATTTCCTCAAGGTAGGCATACCTTCTAAAAATAAAATACGTTTTGCATAAAGATCTGCATGATCTAACTCATCTACACATTCTTGATATTCTATCTTGTTAAGTCGTTCTAATCCCCAGTTTTTAAAAATTTTAGAATGTAAAAAATATTGGTTTACAGCGACCAACTCATCGCTCAACAAATTATTAAGATGGGTAATAATGTGATCATCTCCTTTCATAACATCTCCTTAAATATGTATCCACATACATTGTATTGTTTAATCTTGAATTATGAATTAAATATTGAAAAATCATAACTAGTATCGCTACTGAATATACTCTTCTTCTTAATAAGAAGAAACTATATGACGGACGCTGGTGCTGATAAGCAGATTCGAACTGCTGACCTCACCCTTACCAAGGGTGTGCTCTACCTTCTGAGCTATATCAGCATAATTCAGTTACATTATATAAGCGGACAGTGGGAATTGAACCCACATCATCAACTTGGAAGGTTGAGGTAATAACCATTATACGATGCCCACTATTACATAATAAAACATCCGTATTCTTGTAATATTAAGAATATATTGTATTTGTTGTTTATGTATAATTAAAATGATGGGGGAAGGATTTGAACCTTCGAAGTCTACGACGACAGATTTACAGTCTGCTCCCTTTAGCCACTCGGGAACCCCATCAAAATATTGTAGATGCCGGTAAAAGGATTCGAACCTTTGATCTACTGATTACAAATCAGTTGCTCTTCCTATTGAGCTACACCGGCATCATTTTAATGTCATTAAAAATGAAAATTGCTTCTGTTCTTAGAAGCACACATTTTGAAACAAACTTCATTAAACTAATGTATTTGATATAATAAAATTATTCAAAACATTTGTAAAAAATAAATTTATTTTAATAAAACTAAAATTATTAGTTATTTCGTGAGCTTTCATTATAATACATAATTATAATTAAATCTTTTATTTTGATCAAGTATTTACATGAAATTTCATTCTATAAGATAAGCATTTATCTATAATAATAGAAACAATATG
The DNA here is from genome assembly GCF_023585825.1 of Candidatus Blochmanniella camponoti. Classification (NCBI taxonomy): domain Bacteria; kingdom Pseudomonadati; phylum Pseudomonadota; class Gammaproteobacteria; order Enterobacterales; family Enterobacteriaceae; genus Candidatus Blochmanniella; species Candidatus Blochmanniella camponoti. The sequence continues at coordinate 620,794 of NZ_CP097751.1, read as the reverse complement.
CTACATGTTTCGTCTGTTCCATTTTTAACTTTCAATCGCAAGGAATGGTCATCTCTTCGAGAGGAGATACCATTAACATTATCTCCAAGAGAAATCCTAAATTTAAGAGGAATAAATGATAATCTTTCTATGAATGAAGTAATAGAAATTTATTTACCATTATCTAGATTGCTTAATCTATATATTTGTTCGCATATAAAACGACAAAATATTTTAGAACAATTTTTAAGTATTCAAAACCAACATATACCATACATCATTGGTATCGTTGGTGGTGTTGCTGCGGGGAAAAGCACTACAGCTAGAGTTTTACAAGCACTTCTTAGTAGATGGACTGAACGTCGTGTTGTGGAATTAGTAACAACTGATGGATTTTTGTATTCTAATAAAGTATTAAAAAAACGATGTTTAATGAAAAAAAAAGGTTTTCCGCAATCTTATGATATGACTAGTTTGGTAAATTTTGTTTCCAAAGTTAAATCTGGAGTTCAATCAATGACAATTCCTGTATATTCTCACATAATATATGACATTATTCCTAATGTTCAACAGGTAATTTATAAACCAGATATTCTTATTTTGGAAGGATTAAATGTTTTACAAACTAATCACGATTATCATTATGACTTACCTTGTGTTTTTGTATCTGATTTTATTGATTTTTCTATTTATGTTGACGCTCCAGAATATTTACTACAAAAATGGTATATTGATAGATTTTTGAAATTTTGTTATACTACCTTTTCTTATCCTGATTCTTATTTTTATCGTTATACTCAATTATCTAAAAAAAATATAATTTCTATTGCTTCGCAATTATGGACTAAAATAAATAGGCTGAATTTGCAAGAAAATATCTTACCTACTCGGGAACGCGCAAATTTAATTTTAAGAAAAGACGTGAATCATATAATAAACAACGTTCAATTAAGAAAATAATAACGATTATAAAAAAATAATAATTTTATTCTTTACAGTTATTATGAGTATCTATTTTTTTCACTGAAATATTGGGACTTAATCATATTATATTACAAAAACTATGGGATTTATGTTAATCAAATGATTATTGTAATGATTAATATTGTATAGATTCAAAATATTTTAATATTAAAATATTTTGAATAAAAATTATATTTTTAAGATGCATAAACAGAAATATTATTTCCTGAGTAATAACATACTGAACTTGTTTGATCCACTATTAAGGCTCCATGTATATTTATCCCAAGAGCTGTGCCGCATATTATACGATCCCCAACTAATAATGTGACCGGTTTATTATATAAGCAATCAAAAACTTTCCAATATGTAATAAATGGAGTAAACCCAAAAAGCATAAAATCTTTTAATTTCTTACGCAATACATTAATAAGCGTGGCGACTAAAATATTGCGATCAATCATGATCCCAATATCCATTAAATTAATCCAATTTTTACCAATTTTAGTATTTAATGCTGCATGCGTGCGTATAGATAAATTAATACCAATACCTATTATTATATGAGTAATACTATCAGTTCTTGTTATAATTTCGATTAGAATTCCCGCTAATTTTCGTCCATAAATATACAAATCATTAGGCCATTTAATTTTAATCTGGGACGCTCCTAAATTCTTTAATATCTTTGCCACAACAATACTTATCATTAAACTAAATTCAATCATCGTTGGAGGAATCTTATTCAATTTCCAATAAATAGATAAGCAAATACCTTCTCCAACAGGCGCTACCCAAATTTTGTTACGTCTTCCTCTTCCTTGTGTTTGGTGTTCTGTAACACAAGCATCACCCGATTTTATATATGGAATGTTGTCTATTATATATTGGTTGGTTGAATTAACTCTATTTAACACAATTACCCTTCCTTCGGGTAATTGTGTTAAAATCTTAGATTCATTTAAGAAAGGGTGAAATACGGAACAACCATAATTTTCATTATACCTTAACAAGGTTTTCAAATCTCCAAAAAAAAATAAATTAATATTTATATTTAATTCCATTAAATTCTACTACACAAATATATTTTTTATTCTATTTAAAAAGATAAAAATTATTAGAAATATATCTAATTTCAAATTTTTAAATAAAATACATACATCAAGTATGTACTACATGAACAATTTTTTTGGATTTATTTCTCCATAATTACCAATTAATCTCACTTCAGGTTGTAAATAAATATTAAACTTATCTGCAACCTTATTATATATGTAAAGAGCCAATGCTGCAATTTCAGTACCAGTAGCTATTTTCTTGCTATTAATTAATACTAATGCTTGTTTAGGATATATTGCTGCTTCCCCAAAAACATAACCTTTTAGTTGACAATGTTCTATTAACCATCCTGCTGATAATTTTATTCTACCATCTTTTTGATAATAATAAGGCATATTTGGATAAATTTGAAATAAGCAGCGTGCTGTTTTAATATCCATTATTGGATTTTTAAAAAAACTACCAGCATTTCCCACTAAAACAGGATCTGGTAATTTTTTATGTCTAATTATGTAAATAAAGTTAAAAACTTGACGGGGTGTAATATGAAATTTGTCTAAATGAGCTAATTCATGATAGTCTAATATGGGTTTCCACTTTTTACGTAATCTTAATCCTACAAACACAATAGCATATTTCTCCAAACAATTTCTAAAAATACTATCTCTATATTTGAAATCACATTCAGAACAAGTGAAACGAATTTTTTTTCCACTATATAAGTCTATAGCATCTACATACTCACATATTTGAGATAACTCAACGCCGTAAGCCCCAATATTTTGAATTGGAGCAGCCCCCACATACCCTGGAATACACGCTAAATTTTCTAGCCCCGGCATGTTTTTTTTGATAGTATGAACTACTAATTCGTCCCATTTTTCTCCAGCTCCAACATGTAGTTGCCATGCCGTTTCATTCTCTGTAATAGAAATACCCTTTATCCTATTTAATAATATTGTTCCAGAATAGTTTTCTAAAAATAAAATATTACTACCGCCTCCTAAAATAAGAACAGGTTTTCCTTTGCTATAAGCTTTCCTCCAACACTTTAATAATGTATGTTCATGATGTGCTGTTACTATATTTTTAGCAAATGCGTTAACTGAAAAGGTATTTAATGATTTTAATTGAAAACGATGTTCCATACATTTATTTATTTTAAACAAAGATATTAAATATATTATTTTTATAATAATTTATGAAATTTTATTCACACATCGATCCATAATTTCAATTACACTAAAAATATAATTTTATTATTTTATTTTTCAGTTGCTACATAATCTTGATTCTTATATTTTTATGATTATAAAATAATTATTTAATTTATAGTTTGCAACATAAATTATGAATAAAAATATATACTATCTTATACGGGAACATGAAAAAATAAACATTATATATCAATATATAATGTGGTTGCTTATTAAAATTATTTAAAATTTCTTAAATAATTTCATGTTAGAAATTTTTAAAATTTCATTGAATAATGACGATCGTATTATTTACAACATCTAAAGTAATTTTTTTACCTGGCAGCAATTGCCCAGATATTATCTTTTGAGATAATGAATTTTCAATGTGTTGTTGTATAGCGCGCTTTAATGGGCGTGCACCGTATACCGGATCGAATCCAATTTTTGATAAAAATACTAAGACTGCGTTAGTAATATTAGTATTCGGATATCCTTTTTCTTCTAAACGATCACATAAGCGCTGTAATTGAATACTAGCAATTTTCATAAGATGTTCAGTGCTAAGCGGATGAAACACTACTATTTCATCTATCCTATTAACAAATTCTGGACGAAAATGTTGATTAACTATGTTTAATACTGTAACTTTAACTTCTTGATAATCTACAATTCCAAAACGTTTTTGAATGAAATCTGATCCTAAATTAGATGTCATAATGATGACAGTGTTATTAAAATTTACCGTACGTCCATGCCCATCTGTTAAGCGTCCATCGTCTAAGACTTGTAATAATACGTTAAAAATTTCTGAATGCGCTTTTTCTATTTCATCTAATAAAATAATAGAATACGGTCTACGACGTATTGATTCGGTCAAATATCCCCCTGATTCATACCCAATATAACCAGGAGGAGCTCCTAACAATTTTGATACAGAATGTTTTTCCATAAATTCAGACATATCAATACGCACCATTGCATTATTGGTATCGAAAAGAAAGATAGACAATGCCTTGCACAATTCAGTTTTTCCTACTCCAGTAGGCCCCAAAAACATAAACGAACCAATTGGACGTTTAAGATCTGATAATCCAGAGCGACTCCGACGAATAGCATGAGATATTGCTTTTACTGCTTCGTGTTGCCCAACAACTAATTGATGTAAAGCATGTTCCATATCTAATAATTTATCTTTTTCACTTGCTAACATGCGAGATATGGGAATACCAGTCCAACGAGATAATACTGCGGCAATTTCTATATCAGTAACACAATTTCGTAAAAGACGTATTTTTTTATTATTAGATTGCAAGATTGTAGATAGTTTTTTTTCTAATTCTGGAATCTTACCATATTGTAATTCAGACATACGAGCTAAATCACCAATACGGCGTGCTTGGTCAATAGCAATTTTTGCTTGTTCTAAATCAGATTTAATACTTTGAGCGTTAGATAAAGAAACTTTTTCTTTTTTCCATTCTTTTTCAAGATTAATATAATCTTGTTCTTTCTGAATTAACTCAGTAGTTAAGAGATTTAATCGTTTCATGCTAGAATCATCTGATTCTTTTTTTAATGCTTGTTGTTCTAATTTCAACTGTATGATACGCCGTTCTAATCTATCTAATTCTTCTGGTTTAGAATCTATTTGTATGCGAATGCTAGAAGCAGCTTCATCAATCAAATCAATGGCTTTATCGGGTAACTGACGATCAGAAATATATCGATGTGATAAAATTGCAGCAGCCACTATTGCTGGATCAGTAATATGAACATTGTGATGCAATTCGTAACGCTCTTTTAACCCACGAAGAATAGCTATAGTATCTTCAACGCTAGGCTCAGAAACGAATATTTTTTGAAAACGTCTTTCTAAAGCTGCATCCTTTTCAATATATTTACTATATTCATCAAGTGTAGTTGCCCCTACGCAATGTAACTCACCTCTAGCTAGTCTTGGTTTAAGCATATTACTTGCATCCATTGCTCCATCAGCTTTACCCGCTCCAACCATGATATGTAATTCATCAATGAATAAAATGATATTACTATCTTCTTTAGATACATCATTTAATACGCTTTTTAAACGTTCTTCAAACTCTCCTCTATACTTTGTTCCCGCTAATAGTCCTCCCATATCTAAAGCTAATATGCGACTATGTTTCAATCCTTCCGGAACTTCACCATTAATAATACGTTGTGCTAATCCTTCCACAATAGCAGTCTTTCCTACTCCCGGTTGTCCGATAAGAACAGGATTATTTTTGGTACGTCTCTGTAACACCTGAATAGTACGACGAATTTCTTCATCTCGACCAATAACAGGATCAAGATTGCCTTGTTCTGCAAATTTAGTTATATCTACAGTAAATTTTTGCAACGCTTGACGTTGAGATTCTGATTGTTGATTATCAACTAAGTGATTATTACGTATGTAGCTTGTTGATTTTTTTATATTTTCTGGAGATACTCCAGATTTTTTTAATAAATCATTTAATGTTCCATGAGACTCAATGGCTGCTAAAACAAACATTTCTGATGCAATAAAAGTATCATTATGTTTTTGTGCTAATTTATCACATAGATTTAATATTTTAATTAAATCATGAGAACATTGAATATCTCCACCAATACCTTCTACCTTTGGCATACGATCGCATGCCTCTTTAATTAATGTAGTAAACTGAGACATATTAAACCCAGCACGCTCTAGTATCTGATATACTGATCCGTTTTTTTCTTTTAAAAAAGCGAGCATCACATGAATAGGTTCAACAAACTGATGATCTTTTCTAAGTGCTATAGATTGAGCATCAGAAATAGCTAATTGAAAATCATGAGTAAAATGATCCAACCGCATAATATTCATTTTCCTCTTATAATAATATACAAACAATTACATACTCGTATCCCGGTACATACCTATTGATATGGCGATTAAGTACTTAAAATTCAAGCATTTAAACCACTGGAATAAAAGTATATTTTTATTCGCCTAAAGATCAATACAACCATAAATTTTTAAATATATGGTATTTCCCTGCAGTGAGTTTATGATGTGATTTTCGCGCGAAAAATTACAAGTCCGTGACTATATTTAGTAACGAATGTACACAAAAAATCTCTATTATAAAAATAAATAATGCTATTTAACATGTCTTTCATTTTTTCTTAATATATTTATTAGTTTTATAATATCCTTCGGTAAAGGTACATCCCATTTCATTTTTATTCTAGTAATAGGATGAAATAATTGCAATGTAGTTGCATGTAATGCTTGGCGATTTAAAACATGTAAACAGTCATTGACTGCATTAGATACACCTTTAATAAAATAAGTTGATTTTCCGTATTTATGATCTCCTAACAATGGATGATTAATGTAAGCCATATGTACACGAATTTGATGAGTTCTTCCAGTTTCAAGACGTACACGAATTCTGGTATACATACCAAATGATTCTGTGATAGAATAGTGGGTTATGGCTGATTTTCCCATAGGATTAACTGCCATGCGAGTACGATGAACAGCATGTCTTCGAATAGGTTGATTGATTGTCCCTTCATTATGTAAAAAATTTCCGAGAACTACCGCGTCATATTCCCTAATAATTTTTCTTTTTTTGAACAATCGTAACAACCTATGATATGCAATCATGTTTTTAGCGACGACCATTAAACCAGTAGTGTCCTTATCTAACCGTTGAACAATACCTGATCGAAATACTTCTGTGATAGCTGGATATTTATATAACAAAGCATTTAATATAGTACCTGAATGGTTGCCGGCACCAGGATGAACTACCATATTTTTTGCTTTATTTATTACTACAATATCATCGTCTTCATATACAATATCAAGAGGAATATCTTGAGGAACTATAGTATTATTATCGATATTAACAATATCTTTTATTTCAATGAATTCACCGCCCATCATTTTTTTTTTAGGTATAATAACCGTCTGACTGTTAACGTTTACTTTTTTAGAAAGGATCCAACATTTTATTTTAGAACGTGAATAATTTGGCAGTAATTCAGAAAGAACACAATCTAATCGTTTTCCAGATTGAGATGCCTGCACAATCATAGGTTTTATAATATAAGATTCAGGTATTATCATATTGATATGCGGTTGCATACTAAATTCAACCAAATTGTTGTATGGTACATTCATTTAAATAAACGTACATGCATATTATTTGCTAATATTTATATACTACTAGGGAGTATTAATAAAAAGTTTTATGAGACGTATTCAATACTATAGAATAACAATATTAATTATTAGTATCATTATGATTTCTTATACTTCTGCTTCTGTTAACATTTTAAATGATGCTACTTATAATCTTTACAAATCTGCTCAAAACAAATTGTATAACGCTGATTATAAAGAAGCTACACAGGATTTGATAAATTTACTAAATTTATATTTATTAGACCCTTGTCCGCAACAAATTTATTTAGACTTAATTTATGCTTATTACAAATTAAACGATTTAAAATCTGCAAATAATTATATAGAACATTTTTTTAAATTATACCCTAATCATAAACATTTTGATTATGTATTATACATGCATGGCGTAATCAACATGTGCTTAGACGAAGATAATAAAAGATTAATAAAATATTTCAATATAAATTGGTTTGATCGCAATCCCATGTATGCATGTATAGCATTCCATACCTTTGTAAAACTTATACGCCAATATCCAGATAGTCAATATTCTGTAGACGCTTACAAACGTTTAATTTTTTTAAAAAATAGAATAGCTGAATACGAACTTTCTATTGTGAAATTTTATTCTAAAAAATATGCTTATATATCAGTAATAGCTCGTGTAGAAAAAATGTTATATCACTTTCCAGATACTCAAGCAACTCGTAAAGCACTGTATTATATGGAGCAAGCTTATCAAAATATACATTTGCCAGATCAAGCTAACAAAGTAGCAAAAATCATTGCTGCTAATCCAGTATATTAAATATCTATTTTTATAGATATCATATGATTGATACAATGTTTAAAATATGTATTGATTAAATTAATAATATAATATACGTCAGGAATATAATATTCATCCATATAAATAAATATCGATTTATAATGATACTGATGACACTACAGCAACCACAATTATCTAAAAATATTATATTTGAATATTAAATATTACGGTAATGAGTTTTTTTATGATTTACAAATCTATAGTGCATATAGCATTCTTGGGTCCTAAGGGATCATATTCTCATATTGCCGCTATGCAATATGCTAGTAATCGCCATTTTAATCAAGTAGTAGAGCATAGCTGTCGAAGATTTGATGATATTTTCAATTTAGTAGAATGTGATCATGCAGAATATGGTGTAGTTCCTATCGAGAATTCTAATTCTGGATTAATTGATGAAGTAGGTGATTTATTACTAAACACCCGATTGTTGTTAGTAGATGAAATTACTATTCCTATAAAGCATTGTATTTTAGTTAATAATCATACTGATATAAATCAAATTCAAATTATATACAGTCATCCTCAACCTGTTCAACAATGCAGTGAATTTTTAAAACATTTCTCGGCATGGAAAATTGTATTCTGTGAAAGTAGCGCAGTTGCCATGGAAACAGTATCTAAACTAAATCAATCTAATTTAGGAGCTTTAGGCAATAAGCAAGGAGGCCAATTTTATGGATTGCATTCACTATTGACATATAATCTCTCTAATTCTCATAAAAATACAACTAGGTTTATTGTTTTAAAAAATACAAATATTGCAGTTTTTAATCATTCTATAGCCACAAAAACTATTCTTATTATTTCTATCAAAGGGCAATCAGAAAAATTATGCGAAATATTAAAAGTATTACAATTTTACAATACTAAAATAACTTATTTAAGACCACGTCTTTTATCATACGAGAGACCGAGAAACATAATTATTATTGAATTGATGGCACATATAAATAATGTATACATACAACATATTCTTATAGAATTACAAAAAATTGCCTATTCATTAAAAATATTAGGGTGTTATCAAGTGACGCCACTTACTGATGTAATTTTTCATTATAATAGAAAATTATTATAATAATATATTGTTCACTATATTATTTAAAAGCTAAATACAGAAAATAATAGATATGTAATCGTATAGTACTATTTCAACAATATTACAAAACAAATACATATATTAGTATACAAAATAATATTCAAATTAAAAATTTTCTTATATAGAAAATTTTTAGATCTAAATAAACATAATTTATTCAAAAATTATTAAATATAATTACAATAATGATTAAAATTATTATTTACGTTATACATTATCTTTATAATTATTAATGTGACGCAATATTTTACGACTTTCTTCAAAAAAAAGATCGGTATATGAACCAAACCAATTTTGAATTTTTTTAAATTGATCAATAAATTCTTGTCTTTTATTCCGTTCTAATAATATCAAAATTCTACCTAATCTTCTATAATAACGTTTAATTAATATGAGATTGTTTTTGGAATTCATGATGATGTCTGCATATAACTGAGGATCTTGAGCAAATAATCTCCCTATTGTTATTAGTTTTAACCGAAATGTTGGCGAAGAAATAGACAGCATTTGTTTTAAATTAACGTTTTCTTTTGAAAAATAATATCCAGTTACAAAAGTAATAAAATGGCATAATCCTTGCATAATACTCATATATTGATCATGTTCTGTTGTATTGCAGACATGTAACCTTGCACCCCACAATTGTATTTGCTCTAATAACCATTGATACGATTCTGGATAACGTCCTTCACAGTAAATTACTACTTGTTTTACCATACTTCCATGGTCTGGGTTGAACATAGGATGTAATCCTAATACTGGACCGCTATGCGTAGCTAATATAGCATTTAAGGATATTTTTTTTACAGATGATAAATCTACTATAATGCAGTTTGAAGGTAAATATGATAATTTACCAACTACATCAGTAACTGAATGAATAGGAACGCTGATTACCACCATACCGGCATCTGTTAACATTGATTTTGCATGCGCCCAGTCGTTTTTATCTAAAATTCTTACTTTATATCCAGATAAAGTCAACATTTTAAAAAAAAATTGCCCCATTCGCCCTTTTCCACCAATTATAACAACTGGGCCTAAATTTGGATGCAACGTTTTAAATCCTTTTTCATTTTCATTATAATAAGATTCACTTATAATACGACGCAATATATCTTCTACTAAATCTGGAGAAATACCTAATTCTAATGCTTCTCGCCTCCGACAAGCAACCAACATTTCTTCTCTATCTGGTGAATAAATAAACAATCCGTAACGACTTTTTATTTCTCCTACTTCGGAGACTAAAGAAAGTCGTTTAGATAATAACTTTAATAAATTCTGATCTATTTTATCGATGCTGTTTCTCAAAATATTTAGTTCCTTTGTCATGCCATTCCAGCTCCTTATATACGATTGATAAGAAATGGTTTTAATTCTTTATGCAAATCATACAGTAAGTGTTTAGTTGTTTTCCAATCTATACACGCATCGGTAACTGATACTCCGTATTGCGTTGTAGAAGATGATAAATTTATAGATTGATTACCAGGATAAATATAACTTTCAATCATCAATCCAATAATAGAACGGTTTCCATATTTAATTTGATGTGAAATAGACTGTGCTACATCAATTTGGCGACGATAATCTTTGTTAGAATTACCATGACTGCAATCTACCATTAATGCTAAAGGTAATCCTGCTTCTGTTATTTGTTTTTCACAATCAATAATATCTTCCGGATAATAATTAGGATTTTCTCCTCCTCGTAAAATTATATGAGCATTGAGATTACCTTTAGTATGCAGTAAACATACCTGACCCGACTGATTGATGCTAATGTAACGATGAGGCATCATTGCAGCATGTATCGCGTTAACTGCATTAGAAAAGTTCCCGCTGGTGCTATTTTTAAATCCTACAGGCGTATACAATCCAGAAGCTATTTCTCGATGTATTTGGGATTCCGTAGTACGCGCTCCAATAGATGACCAACTGAAGAGCTCCCCGATATATTGTGGAATATATGGATTTAATACTTCAGTAGCAAGTGGTAATCCAATTTTTGTTAATTTCACTAACATATTTCGAGCAGTCTTTAAACCCAATTCAATATCGTTGGAACCATTCATATGCGGATCGTTAATTAATCCTTTCCAACCAATACTAGTACGAGGTTTTTCTAAATATACACGCATAACGATATATAATTGATCCTGCAATTCTGTTGACAAAATTTTTAATTTATCAGCGTAATCAAAAGTAGCATTAACATCATGAATAGAACAAGGACCACATATCACCAGTAGGCGCGGATCGCGTCTATGAATAATATTCATAATTATATTTTGAGAATCCGCAATGGTTTTTTGTTCCAAATGTGTTATAGGAAATTGAGTTTTTAATTGCTCAGGAGTAATTATTGAATATGTGTTATTGACATAGATACTGTTACGCTCATTTTTCTGCATATTATTATCCTTAATATAATTATATATTATATAATAAATTCATAAAACTAAAATGATCATTAAAAATGATAATATATATCATATTATGATACACATATAAAACTAATGTAAATATAGTTTTATATTATTATTGTTAATAAATTATTATAAGTTGATGAACTAGGTTACATTGAATTCTTGAACTTATATGAGATTCTGTTAACAATATAAGCACACGTATCTGTGTGAATATCTTATTGCTCATACAACACATAGTATGTATGGCATGTAGTTTTTAAAATTTTAATACATAATATTATAGCATTTTAATGGTGCATGACTTTTTAAAAAATTTAAATATTAAAATATTTTGAATTAATTGATTATATTATGAAAAAAGAAATATATTGTTGATTATAAAATTCTAAATTTTAATATGTGTATTAAGCTGATATTAAATACTTGTAACAAAAAATGTATCATGAATTCATACGTACTTTGATTCGTGCTGATTTTCCGCTAAGATTACGTAAATAATATAACTTAGCACGACGAACGATACCAAATCGTTTAATTTTAATCTCTTCAATCACAGGAGAATGTGATTGAAATACTCGTTCTACGCCTTCTCCACTAGAAATTTTCCTTACAGTAAACGCAGAATGTAATCCACGGTTTTTAATAGAAATAACTACGCCTTCAAAAATTTGTAGGCGTTTTTTACTACCTTCAATGACCCATGTTTTCACTTCCACTGTATCACCTGGATGTAAGTGCGGCATGTTTTGTTTTATTTGTTTTTTTTCGAAATTATTTATTGATTCGTACATATATATTATTTCCTAGTTTTTTTATTTAATAATAGCAAGTATTCATTTTTAAATTCAGAAAGTAAATTTTCTTCCTCATTAGTTAATTGTGTATCATTAAGTAAATCCGGCCTTTTAATCCAAGTACAACCCAAAGCTTGTTTTTGTCTCCAACGATGAATTTTATCATGATTTCCTGATAATAATACCGACGGTACTTTCATGCCATCAAAAGTTTCTGGTCGTGTATAATGTGGACAATCTAATCTTCCTTTGAAAAAAGAATCTGATTCTTTTGAATCTTGATTTCCTAATACGCCAGGCAGAACTCTAGATATCGTATCTATTAATACCATTGCTGCTAACTCTCCTCCGCTAAGTATATAATCTCCTATAGACCACTCTTCGTCAATTTCCGTTTGAATTAATCTTTCATCAATACCTTGATATCTACCACAAACTAAAATTAATTTCTGATGATCATATGCTAACTTATATACATATTTCTGCTTTAGCTTTCTTCCTTGAGGAGAAAGATAAATTACTTTAATATTATTTCCTAATTCATCTTTTGCTTGATTGATTGCATTTCTAAGGGGTTCAATCATCATTAACATGCCCGGCCCTCCTCCATAGGGCCGGGCATCTACGCTGTGGTGTCGGTCATATGTAAACACGCGCGGATTCCACAATTTTATGGAGAGAATACCCCTTCGAATTGCTCGCCCTACTATTCCGTAACGAACAATAGACTGAAACATATCTGGAAATAAAGTAATCACACCTAACAACATATTTTTTTACATTTTATTTTAAAAAATTAAAAATTAGGATCCCAATCTACAGTAACAATACGTGTGACAAGATTAATATTTTTAACGACTCTCTTGATAAGAAAAGGAATAAGGCAATTTTTGATCTTACAAAGATTATATTGACACATTTTTACTACCAAAACATCATTTGCTGTAGTTTCTATTATACTGATAATATTTCCTAAAAGAACTCCCTGTACAGTGATAACTACACATCCTATTAAATCTTTCCAATAATATTCATCATCATTTATGCATGGGAATTGTGTTTCATCAATAATAATATTGCAACGACTTAATGACTGAGCAGAATTTCTATTTGAGATGCCTCGTATTTTAACAATATAACGTTTCCCAATCAGTTTCCATTTATCTAAAAAAATTTCTTTCCATGTAGATTGGACGATAGTAAAATACGGACCATAATAAAATATATTATCATTTTTTTCAGTAAATGATATTATCCGTATCCACCCCAATATACCATATGCGCCTATTATTCTTCCTATTACTACAGGATGAAGGGGCGGGGTTATAACATCTTCTTTATCTGTTGAATATTCATCATGTTTCATAAATTCTTTATTAATTTTAAAACCCGATCAGATGGACTCGCGCCTTTGTCTAACCAATATTTTACACGTTCTGTATTTACATGTAATCCTGTGTGATTCCCAAATGTAATTGGACTAAAAAATCCAACACGTTCAATAAAACGACCATCGCGTGCATTTCTACTGTCAGTAATAACTATGTGATAAAAAGGAGTTTTTTTATGACCTCCCCGCGCTAATCTAATTCTCACCATAAGTATATAACCTTACATTAATAACCAAAAAAAAATCAATAGATCCATAATCAAGAGTATGAATATATCTACCGACTTCAACAATAAAATATTTTTTAATTAATTGTAAATTTAGATGATATTTTATTTTTTAATGTACGTATCATTCGAAATATTTCATTTTTATTTATTTTCTGTATTGTAATACGTATATGATTAAATGTGTTTAGTAACTTTGTGACATCCTGTATATGTACTCCGGATCCATTAGCAATACGTTTCTTTCTAGATCCAGTAATTATTTTTGGATTCATACGTTCTTTCACAGTCATAGAGTTAATTATGGCTTCCATACGTATGAACGTATTGTCATGAGTATATGATTGAATACTATCTAAGCTCACTCCTAGATTAAGAGGTAATTTACTTATTATTTTATTAATTCCTCCCATACTACGTATTTGTTTTATATAACCTAAAAAATCATATAAATTAAAATCTACACTGTTTTTGTTAATATATTTTTTTTCTTTAACCCATTTTTCTTGGTTATCAATATCTTCGATTAATGAAAGTATATCACCCATTCCAAGTATGCGTCCAGCTATTCTGTATGAATTGAAAGGCTCTAATGCATCAATTTTTTCTCCTGTTCCTATGAATTTTATGGGTTTTCCAGTAAGATATTTAATAGATAAAGCCACTCCTCCACGTGAATCCCCATCCAACTTAGTTAAAATAATGCCGGTTAATGGCAAAGTTTTATTGAACACATTTATACTATTAATAGCTACTTGTCCAATCATAGAATCTACAATGAATAAAGTTTCTATTGGATTAACAAAGCTATGCATTTCAGCTAGTTCTGAAAGCAAATAATCATCTGTATCTAAGCAACCAGCAGTATCTATTAACAAAACATCATAAGATAATGATCTTGATACAATGGAAGCTGCTTTCAGTATATCAATTGGTTTATTCTGAACATTACAATCTTCAAAAAAAATTATATCTTCAGATTTTATCAATGATTTTAATTGTTGCACGCCTGCCGGTCTATACACGTCAGTTGATGCCACTAATATTTTTTTATTTTTTTTTATTTTTAAAAATTTCGCAAGTTTTCCGGTAGTAGTAGTTTTCCCAGAACCTTGCGCACCTACTATTAATATTATCGATGGTATTTGAGTATTTAAATTTAAATCATGTGATCCTTCTCCCATAATTTTTACTAAAGAGGCATGCATAATTTTAATAAATTCTTGACCTGGAGTTAAATGTTTGTTTATATCGTTTCCTATTATACCTTCTTTAACTGTATTAACAAAACCGTGTACCACGGATAATGCTACATCTCCTTCTAGTAAGGCAATCTTAACCATATTTAAAGTTTCTTTAATATTGTTTTCTGTTAAACGCCCAGAACTAACAATATTACGTATTGATTGTGATATTTTATTGGATAAGTTTTTAAACATCTCTATGGCTCAAAATCAAAGAAAACACACGAACAAATTTATTATATATTCATACTGAATCAAAATAAACACAATCTTTAATATTCCTGATTTTTCATTGCAATGAAAAAAATTGTTTTTACAATTAATTAAATTTTTTATTATTTAATAATTTCAAATAACACACAACACAATACACCCGAGAGGATTCGAACCTCCGATCGCTCGGTTCGTAGCCGAGTGCTCTGTCCAATTGAGCTACGGGTGCATCATCACTACTAACAGTGAGGGAGGGATTTGAACCCTCGACACAGTGTTAAGAACCATATACTCCCTTAGCAGGGGAGTGCCTTCAGCCACTCGGCCACCTCACTGAATATTCTATCCATTCCATTTATTGGATATTTTGTTCTTTCTTATGATCAAAAACTCTCTGTTACATTACGTTGTTTTTATGTAATTTACAACTAAATTTTTTATCATAAAATCACTATGTTTAGAAATTTATTTTAAAAAACAATAAATTTAGCACAAATTCTGTTGTGATTTTTCAGCTTTGATACGTTGATAAATTTCTTCTCGGTGTATAGATATCTCCTTGGGAGCATTTACACCAATACGGACTTGGTTCCCTTTAATACCTAATACAGTTACTGTAACCTCATCTCCAATGACGAGAGTTTCACCAACTCGTCGAGTCAGAATAAGCATTCTTTACTCCTTGAAAAATTCAAATAACCGGACTTCTTAATTTTTACTATTTTTAAAATTTCTGAGCAACATGAAATAAACATCTGCATGTGATATTTATACTTTTTGTAAAATGTTAGCGCACCACTTTAAGAACGCATTAATAACTTTTTATTTTAAAACAACTTTTAATATAATTGTGCAATTATTTACAATATATTATGTAATAAGGAATTTACTTCAATAGATATTTTGGATGTAGTTGCCATATTGTTAATACCGGCTTGAGCAAAATCAGGTCTACCTCCACCTTTTCCACCAAGAATATTGATGATACACTGAACTAAAGATAAAGCATTTATACGATTACGTTTTATTAAATCTTTAGTTACAGCTGCTACTAAATTAATTTTGTTGTTTGTATTAAGATTAATAAGAACAATCACTCCTGATTTTAACTGATGTTTAATACAATCTGTCATATTAAATAATGTTTTTGGCGTCATATTGACAACCTGCTTAATTAAGACTCGTACATCTTTAATATAATAAATATCCTTAATGAACGATAAACTTTGTTGTATAATTTGTTGATTTCTTAAAGAATCTATTTCTTTTTCCAATTTTTGATAACGACATTTAAATTCATGTATTTTACTTAATATATTTTTATCATCACTTTGAGTCGATTGAAAGATATTTTTAAGTAACATTTTATATTGATGTATTACAGATAATGCTACGTTATTAGTTACTGCTTCAACACGTCTAATACCAGCAGCAATACTACATTCTTTGGTAATTACAAATACACCAATTTCTCCAGTATGTTCAGCATGAGTTCCTCCGCATAACTCAGTAGAAAAATTTCCTATTTTTAGAACACGAACTTTTTTATCATATTGTTTATTTATCAATATT
The DNA here is from genome assembly GCF_023585825.1 of Candidatus Blochmanniella camponoti. Lineage (NCBI taxonomy): Bacteria > Pseudomonadati > Pseudomonadota > Gammaproteobacteria > Enterobacterales > Enterobacteriaceae > Candidatus Blochmanniella > Candidatus Blochmanniella camponoti. Next base: position 603,605 of record NZ_CP097751.1, on the reverse strand, counting down.
ACAGCTCCACTATTTCTAGCTACTTCCATTGGCATAACATCAACTGTAATTGGAGCATTCTTCCAAATTTGTTCATTTACAATATTTTCTACTGTACTCATTTGTGTTGTCGTCATCGTTGCATGATGATAAAAATCAAACCGTAAGTATCGATCGTTTACCAAGGATCCCTTTTGCGTCACGTGAGATCCGAGCACTTGAGACAACGCAGCATGTAGTAAATGCGTAGCAGAGTGATTTAAAGAAATGCATTTCCTTTTATGTTGATCTACTTGAGCTACTATTTCCTCCCCAACACTAATAGTCCCGCTATTAACTATTCCTAAATGACCTATTGTTTGGCCATATTTTTTCGTATTGGTAACCTGAAAAAATCCGGATATAGTATTTAATTGACCACAATCTCCAATTTGGCCCCCAGATTCTCCATAAAAAGGGGTATTATCCAGAATCACTATTCCTTCTTCTTTTGTATGAATTTTATTTATTGATTTATTGTGTTGGAACAATGCTATTACTCGAGATTTACAAATCAGTTTATCATATCCAACAAATATGCTTGATACATTACAAAGTGATAACTTTTCATTACTTATATCAAATTTATTTAATGCTTTCGTATATTTTTTTTGTGTCAACATAGCTTGATCAAATCCTAATTGATCTACGTGTATGCCACGTTTTAAACAGACGTCTTGAGTTAATTCAAATGGAAATCCATAAGTATCATATAAGTTAAATGCTATTTCACCATTTAGATAATTTCCTTTTAATCGTATTAATTGTTTTTCTAATAATTCTAAACCTCTTTTTAAGGTATCTTGAAATAATTTTTCTTCACTAAGTAAAATTTCTTCTATAAAATCTTTCTTGTCATGTAAAGTATCGGCTATATGCTGCATATATTTAATAAGAGGAGAAACTAATTTGTAAAAAAAAATATCATTTACACCTAATCTTTTTCCATGAAGAATAGCTCTACGAATAATACGGCGTAGTACATAACCACGTCCTTCATTAGCAGGGAGGACTCCATCTTGGATTAAAAATGAACATGTACGAATGTGATCAGCGATCACATACACAGATCTATTTATATAGATATCATTAATTTTCATGATTCGAGAGATAGAAGATATTAATTTCTTAAATACATCGATAGAAAAATTACTATTTACTCCCTGCAATATTGAAGTAATACGCTCTAAACCCATTCCAGTATCTACTGACAACATAGGGAGCGATAAAAGATGACCACTTTCTTGACGATCAAATTGTATAAATACTAAATTCCAAATTTCAACATATCTTTCCCCAAATTCTTCTAAACTGCCAGGAGGTCCTCCTTGTAATCGATCACCGCGATCATAAAATATTTCTGAACAAGGTCCACAAGGCCCGATATTTCCCATTTGCCAAAAATTATCAGAATCACAAAAATTATTTGTATTGCTACCAATTCTAATAATATGTTCATTAGGGATATCTATTTGCTTTGACCAAATATCATAAGATTCACCATCGCAATTATGCACTGTTACCCATAATTTATTTTTAGATAAATTGAACCAATTAACGTCAGTTAATAACTCCCAAGCAAACTGAATAGCCTCATGTTTAAAATAATCTCCAAAACTAAAATTACCTAACATCTCAAAAAATGTTAAATGCCGCTCAGTATATCCAACATTATTTAAATCATTATGTTTACCTCCAGCACGTACACAACGTTGCGCGGTAGCAACACGCTTAAATAATGGCTTATCAATTCCTAAAAATATGTTTTTAAACTGATTCATACCGGAGTTAGTAAATAATAATGTTTGATCACTATTAGGAATCAAAGTACTACTTGAAATAATTTCATGTCCTTTTTTTTTAAAAAAATTAAGAAATTCTTGACGAATATCATCAATATTTTTGTACATATAGATTCCATCATGGAATAAAATTCCATATATATATAACTTGTATAACTATGGATTATAAACAATTTTCGAAAAGATAGAAATCAAAATCATAGAATATTATGTATATTTAAAGTATATAGAAATTTATTTTTTACATAAACATCACTAATTATTACTAATAATATAATAATTTACTATTTTACAAATAAATTTCAAAAATACAAAGTTTAAAATGTTTATAAATAATTTTTTATATTCATCTATCTTAATGATAAGTATTTAAGTAAGGTATCAAACTATTTCTATAGATAATTTTTAAAAATGGATGTAATTTTTTGGTTGATAATATACGTTTGTGTTTATTAAACATTGTTTCTAACAGCATCGCATTAGTATATGTATAGATATGTATTCCAATGCTATTTTGAAATAAATCAGAAGTATCAAAGTACATTGACACTTTTAATACAATATTCCTCAAATGTCATTATCATTTTAAACATATTTTTTACAACAACATGAATAAAATATAATGTAATTTTTCACAGTTACCATAACTTTATTGCCGCGTTCAAATTGCGATAAATTTTATTGTTTTGATTAATATAGTAATTGCATAAAAATATTATTATATATGCTCGATAATATGTTTTATAAAATTAAATAAAGATGATCTTTATTGCATGATTAACGTATATCAATAGATATACATCTGATGTATATACCTGAAAAACAAAATATAAAATTTGTACATATATTTTTACGTTAATAACTGACCAAAATTATTTAAACTAAAATATTTCACATAATCATTAAATCAATTCAATCATAAAAAAGTAATATTTATGTACAAATATAATATTTTCGTATATTCGAAATAAAATATTAATTTGTAATCAATTTAAATTACCTATTTTGGAGATAAAATAAAGGATCTACAGATTTTCCTTTATATCTGATTTCAAAATGTAATTTTACTTCATTAGTCCCGCTGTTACCCATGGTTGCAATCTTGTCGCCCATCTTAACTGTTTGCTGTTCATTAACCAATATCATATCGTTGTGCGCATAAGCGCTAAGATAGTTATTATCATGTTTGAGGATAATCAGGTTACCGTATCCTTTCAATGTATTCCCAATATATACTACTTTTCCGTTAGCGGTAGCCAAGATAGGCTGACCTAAAGCTCCGGATATATCAATTCCTTTATTACCTCTTTCAGAATCAGAAAAAGTATTAATAATTACACCATTTGTTGGCCAGTACCAGTCCTTGACTGTTACTAAGTCTGACGCTGTTGAACTAGAAACCATGTTATAAGACATGTCCATATTAGGATAAGTATTGTTATACGTCCTAGAATAAAACAATTGTTTTTTAACAAAAAATAATATTTTTTTAAAAGCATTATTACCGCTATCAAAAGGAATAAAAATTTCTCTTAAGAATTTTTTAAAATACAGCCACATTGTATTACGATGTACTATTAAAACTTGATCTACTTTTAATACATTTACATCTTTAATATTATTTATTTTTGCTAAATTTAAACAATCATTTCCCGTAATCCAAGCAATATAAAATAAAGTATCGCCTGATTTTACTGTATATGTAGATTCGTGATAAGAACTGTAATTTGTATGATTGTATTTATGAACGTTAGCAACAGCAGGTATTTTCTGTGGATACCGTAT